>JARICB010000246.1 GCA_029264225.1 Nocardioides sp.
AAGATCGCGCAGCACGCTGTCGAGCAGTTGCTCGACGGGTCCGGGGGTCAGGGTGAACTCGGGGCCGTCGTCGACGAAGGCCTTGACCTCGCGAGACTCCGGCAGTCGGTCGCGCCAGCGTTGGGCGACGTGCGAGCCCAGGTCGAGCAGGCTGACCTCGGCACCGGAGACGAGCATGCGGCTACGGGCCATTTCGAGGAGGTCGGCCACCGTGGCATCAAGGCGCTCGACGTCGGTCAGGCATCGGCTCGCCGTACCCCGCGTGTCCGAATCGAGGTCACCACGCAGGCTCAACTCCTCGAGTTCGAGGCGCATGCCGGTCAGCGGGGTGCGCAGCACGTGCGAGGCGTGGTGGAAGAAATCCCGATCCCTTCGCATCGACTCCTCCAACTGAGACGCGCTGGAGCGCAACGAGGACGCGATCGAGGCAACTTCGGGGATGCGTGAGGTCGGTGGGTCGATGTCGAAGCGGCCCCGCCCCAGCGCCGCGGCCGACTCGGCGAGACGACGGAAGGGCCGAGCGATCAACGTAGCCAGTGCGAAGCCCAAGATGGCGGCCAGCAGGACCACGACCAGCAGCAGGGCGAGCAACTGACTCACCTTCTGATGCGTCGCCTCAGTCACCAGCGCCTCGTCCTGTGCGATGCGCACGGTGGTCCATCCGACGGTCTCACGCACACTCGGCCCGTTGTCCGCCTCGACGACCACATGATCAGGAGCGGCGACCGTCAGCGTGGGCGCATCGAGACGTTCCAGGGTCAGCACACTGCGGTCGGGAACGTAGGGAGCCAGCCGGTCAGGGGTGATGACGATGCCATCGGCCTCGAGGCCCTCCACCAACGCCGCCACCATCTGCGCGTCATGCGTCAGGTGGTCGAGCTCGCTGGCGCGGGTCAGGTCGCCCAGGGTCTGCACCCGGATCACACCGGCAACGACGGAAATGACAAGCGCAAGACCCACGAACGCCAACGTGAGTCTCGCGCGCATGTCACTCCCCGCTTTCGAGGCGGAAGCCCACTCCACGGATGGCAACGACCCGGTCGCTGACGCCGGCTTCCTCGAGCTTGTTGCGCAGACGTCCGATGGTCACGTCGAGAGTCTTGGTCGAGCCGAACCAGTTCTCGTCCCAGACCTCACTCATCAACTGCTCACGCGAGACGACCTTGTCGCGATGCGCGATGAGCAGGGCGAGTACGTCGAACTCCTTGGCCGTCAGCGCGACCTCGGCCTCATCCATCGTGACGCGGCGTGAGCCGATGTCGATGTGCAACCCGACGGACGTCTGCTCCTCCGGCTCCGGGGTCTTGCTGCTGCGCGCCTGGCTACGTCGTAGCAACGCCCTGACCCGAGCCTGGAGCTCAGCGAGCCCGAACGGCTTGGAAAGGTAGTCATCGGCGCCGAAGTCGAGCCCGACCACGCGATCCAACTCGCCGGCTCTGGCGGTCACGATCATGATGCCGCCCTCGTAGCCTCCGTCACGGGCAGCGCGACACACGTCGAGTCCATCCATGTCGGGAAGTCCGAGGTCCAAGATCATGATGTCCGCAACGTTCGACTGGAGGTGGGAAAGTGCCTCGCGACCCGAGTCGAGCCACGTCACGTCATAGCCTTCGCGCTGAAGTGTCCTCACCAACGGGAATGCGATGTCTTCTTCGTCCTCGACAACCAGTACTTGAGCCATGACGCTGAGCATAGTTGCGATCGCGAATCAACGAGTGGGCGAGCAAGGGTGAGGGAGGAATGTCCGGCCGACGACAAGGCCGACAGCCGGACATCTCCCAACCCACCACGGTTGCCTGTGAAAAACTCGCGAAACGCCAACCTACGAATTCAGCCTCCACGTCAGACCCACCGCGTTTGCACAATCGCGACACTTTTTCCCCACAGGTGAGTAACAACCGTGCGGACTACGACTAGGCCGTGAACAGATCCCCTCGTTCGCGCACCCGCTCGAGGACTTCCTCGAAGCGGAACTGCTCCAGCGCGAGCGGGTCCTCGGCGCCGGCCTCGACCTCGTCCCAACTGAGTGGCGTGGCCACGGTGGGACGCTCGCGACCCCGCAGTGAATAGGGCGAGACGGTGGTCTTCGAGCCTGAGTTCTGCGACCAGTCCAAGAACACCTTCCCGGAGCGCTTGGACTTGGTCATCGTGGCAGTGACCAGACCCGGATCGGCTCGTTGAAGACCCTCCGCGATCGTCTTGGCCAGCGCTGTGGTGCCGTCGCTGTCGAGGCTTCCCGCCCTACTCGGGGCCAACGCGGCATACAGGTGCAGACCCTTGCTGCCGCTGGTGACCGGGTGGGAGGCCAGACCACGCTCGGCCAGCGCCTCACGCACCCCCAACGCGACCTGGCAGCACTCCTGCAGCCCGGCGGGTTCACCGGGATCGAGATCGATCACCAGTCGGTCCGGCCTGCGGGCCTTCCCGGTTCTGCTCACCCGCCACTGGTGGACGTGGAGTTCGAGAGAAGCAAGGTTGGCCAGCCAGGTCAGGGTCGCAAGGTCGTCGCAGATCGGGAACCGGAGTACGTCGCTCTCGGATGCGGCCCGACTGCCGGTGGTGGCGACCGTCGCGGTACGCACCCACGAGGGCGTGCCCGGCGGAGCGTTCTTCTCGAAGAAACTGTTTCCCTGCACACCGTGCGGCCATCGGATCCGGGTCAGCGCCCGATCCGCCAGGTGCGGCAGCAGCACCTCCGAGATGCGTGCGTAGTAGTTGAGCACCTCCCCCTTGGTGGTGCCGGTGCTCGGGTAGAGCACCTTGTCGAGGTTGGTCAGCCGCAGCGTGCGGCCCTCGACGTCGACATGGACCTCGTTGGTGGCGGGACTCACCACAGGTCCTCCGGTGACAGATCGCTGCGCACCCCGCGGTACGACGGCTGGCGCAGTCGGTTGCTGGGGGTGCGGCTGTGCGTGTCGACGTCGACCACGATCCGGGGTGCGACCCAGTGGGTGCCTTCCGCGTCGACCTTCGGCACCTCGTCGACGAACGGCGACGCGGCCACCTCGTCGGCCTTGACCAGCCCCGACAACAGCCTGCTGGCGGCACCACTGATCCCGCTGCCGACCCGGCCCCGATACCTGAGCCCTTCGGCAGTCGGCTCCCCGACGAGCAGCGACGCGAGTCGGTCGCTGGTGCCCACCTGGGGACGCCAGCCGGCCACCACGTAGGAGAACCGGTGCCGGTGGGCCAACTTCACCCAGTGTGGGCTGCGCACGTCAAAGGTGTAGCGCGAATCCGACCGTTTGCTGACCACGCCCTCGAGCCCCTGCTGCAGCGTCGCCTCGAAGAGCATCGGGCCGTCGTCGTAGGTGGCTGGCACCTGCCAGGCGGCGTCGAGGTCGAGCCCTTCGAGCAGTTCACGGCGCTGCGCCAACGGCAGTCCTGTGAGGTCCGCGCCGTCAAGCCTAAGTAGGTCGAAGACCATGTAGGTCGCTGGAATCTGCTCCGCCAGCCGGGCCGCCGCCGCCGCCGATCTGACATGCATTCGCTCCTGGAGCACCGAGAAGTCAGGCAGGTGGTCGTCGTTGAGCCCGATGATCTCGCCGTCCACCAGCAGGTCTCGCTTGCCGGCCGGACTGTCGTGGATCTCCGGCCAGGCGATCGAGGCGTCCTTGCCGTTGCGGGTAAGGAGCCGGGCGCGCCCCGAGGCGCTGTCGGCCACATCGGCCAGAATCCGGACACCGTCCCACTTCACCTCGTGCCACCATCCCGCCCCCGCGGGGACGTCGGTGCCCTTCGAGGCGAGCATGGGACGCATGACGCCAGTGTCTCAGGCGCCGCCAGTTGCTCAGGCGGTCCCGGAGGTTTCCACCAACTGCGTTGCCGTCTCGGCGACCTTCCGGTAGTCGACCTTGCTGACCGGAGTGCGCGGCACCTCGCCCACGAAGAACACCGACTTGGGCGCCTTGTAGCTCGCGAGCAGTTCCTTGGTGTGAGCGATCAGGTCTGCCTCGGTGACGTCGAAGCCCTCGCGGCGGTGCACCAGGGCGGTGACCTGCTGGCCCCAACGCTCGTGCGCAGTGCCCACTACCGCCGCGTCGAAGACCGCCGGGTGGCGCATCAGCACCGCCTCGAC
>JARICB010000248.1 GCA_029264225.1 Nocardioides sp.
GGCTCGACATCGGCGTCGGGCTCCAGGCCGTGGCGCCATGTGTTCCAGTGCCAGTTCAGGTAGCGGTCCACCGCCCGCACGGTGTGGGCGCCGCGAATCGAGTGGAAGATGTCGAAGGCGTGCTGGGCACCCGGCAGTTCGGCGTAGACCACCGACTTCTTGGAGACACGACGCAGTTCCTTGACGAAGAGGCGGGCCTGGTCGACGGAGACGAGGGTGTCGTGCTCACCGTGCAGGACGAAGAAGTCGGGCGCCTCGGGGGTGATCCGCAGGATGGGGGAGGCCGCCTCGTAGACGTCCGGGCTTTCGGCCCACGACGACTTCATCAACCGAGGGGCCAGGAAGGTGTCGCGCATACCGATCGCGCTGCTCAGTCCGGTGGAGCCGGCGAAGTCGTAGACGCCGTAGAAGGGCACCGCCGCCGCGACGCTGGTGTCGGCGTCCTCGAAACCGGGCTGGAAGTCGGGGTCGCCCGGGGTCAGGGCAGCAAGGGTGCTCAAGTGGCCGCCGGCCGAGCCGCCGGTGATGGCGAGGTAGTCAGGATCGCCGCCGTAGTCGCCGATATGTTCCCTGATCCAGGCGATCGCGCGCTTGACATCGATGATCTGGGCGGGCCAGACATCTCGAGGGGCGAGCCGGTAGTTGATCGCTACGCAGATCCAGCCCTTGGCGGCCAGATGGGTCATCAGCGGGAGGCCCTGCTCATCCTTCTTGCCGATGACCCAGGCGCCTCCGTGGACCTGGAGCAACACCGGTGCGTTCTCGGGGACCTCGCGCGGCAGGTAGAGATCGAGCAGTCCACGCCTTCCGGTGTCGGTGTAGGCGATGTCACGGATGACCCGGATGTTGTCCTCGCGGAAGTTGAACGGGTTGGCCAGCTTGCGCCACGGCGTGGCGAGCTCGGCCGGCGACGGCGGCTGATCGAGTTGCTCGACGTAGTCGACCCCGAGACCCTCCACGAGCGCCTCCTCGGTGCGGTCCTTGACCCGCTGGCTCTGGCGGATCAGTGAGACCAGACCCACCGCGCTGGCGCCCGCCAGACCGAGAGCGAGCTTGTTTCGCAGTCCGGAGCGCCGTCCTTGCGACAAGTGGGTCGCCGCGTCCAGTGCGGTCAGCGCCAGCATCTGGGGCGAGGTCTCGCCGAAGAGCCAGCCGGCGACGAATGCCGGCACCCCGATGCGGGGCCCACCCGGCGGGCGGAGGGCGTTGGCGGTCAGAGCGGCGATGACTGTCTGGCGACGCAGAAAACTCACGCAACTAGCGTATCTGCCACTACCTGGATCTAGAACATGTTCCTCTCGGGTGGCCTAGCATGCACAGCGTGGACCGACTCTCCGGGCTCGATGCCAGTTTCCTTTATCTCGAGACGCCGGCTCAGCTCATGCACGTATGTGGCCTGGTAATTGTCGACCCCGCCACCATGCCCGGCGGCTACTCCTACGCCGCCATGCGCGCAGGCATCGACGAGCGGGTCCGCGGCGTCGCCCAGTTCACCCGCAAGTTGAAGAAGGTGCCGCTCCGCCTCGACCACCCGGTGTGGGTGCGCGACGAGCATTTCGACATCCACCGCCACGTGCACCGAATGGCGCTGCCGCAGCCCGGCGGCTACGAGGAACTCACCGAGCTGTTGAGCCACCTTGCTGGCCAGCCGCTCGACCGGTCGCGTCCGCTGTGGGAGATGTGGGTGATCGAGGGCTACGAGGCAGACAAGGTCGCGGTCCTCACCAAGATGCACCACGCCACGGTCGATGGGGTCTCGGGGGCCAACCTGCTCTCGCACCTGACCAGTCTCGAGCCCGACTCCGAGCCGCTCGGACTCGGTGGCAAGGGCACCATCGGGCGCGCTCCCGGCGACGTCGAACTCCTCGGTCGCGGGATGCTGACAATGATCACCCGACCGTTCTCGATTCCGCGACTGATCGCCCCGTCGACCCAGCTGATCGCCGGGTCGCTCAGCCGGGCCCGCAAGGGTACGGCGATGGCCGCACCGTTCTCCGCACCGCGGACCTCCTTCAACGGCACCATCACGGGCCGCCGGGTGATCGGCTTCGGCCCGATGAGCCTGAAGGACATCAAGGACATCAAGAAGACCACCGGCGCCACCGTCAACGATGTCGTGATGACCGTGACCGGCGGCGCCCTGCGGTCCTATCTGGCCGACCGCGGCGAACTTCCCGACAACCCGCTGCTGGCCACCGTTCCGGTCTCGGTGCGCGACGAATCGCACCGAGAGGTGGGCCAGAACAAGGTCTCAGCGCTCTTCGCGCACCTCGGCACCGACATCGAGGACCCGTTGGAACGCCTCGGGGTGCTGGGCGAGGCGAACCAGCGAGCCAAGGAGCACCAGAAGGCGGTCAGCGCCGATGCACTCCAGGACTGGGCTGAGTTCTCCTCACCGAGCACGTTCGGTCTGGCAGTGCGCGCCTACGCCGGATTGCGCCTGGCCGAGAAGCACCCGGTCGTGCACAATCTCGTGGTCTCCAACGTGCCGGGCCCGCCGGTGCCGATCTACTTCGTCGGGGCGCGGGTCCTGGGCCTCTACGCGTTCGGGCCGGTCTTCCACGGTGCCGGGCTCAACATCACGGTCCTGAGCAACCACGGCGAGATGCAGGTCGGCATCATCGCCTCCCGAGAGTCGGTGGCCGACGTCGACGACCTCGTAGGCCGCTTCCCGATCGAGTTGGCCGCCCTCAGCGCCGCAGTTCACCCTTCCGCGCCGCGACGGTGATGGCCGCCTCGACGAAGGCAGGCACGAAGATCTCCGATTCCAGCACGCAGCAGGCGTGACCCGCCGGGATGTCGTGCACGGTCGCGCCGGGGATCCTGCGTGCCAGCGCATACTGCCGCGCAGGGGGGATCACCTTGTCGTGCTGCGTCACCACGACGGCGGTCGGTACGTCGATCTGGGAGAGCCACGGTCGGGTGTGATGGCGACCCAGGGCCGCCACGGCCTGTCCGACGGCCCACGGACTGGTGCTCCGCATCTCGTTCAGTGCCCACTCGTGGATGTCGTTGGAGGACAGGTCCAGTGCCTCGATGGTCCTACGAGCCGCGTGCGTCAGCGTCCGGGAGCGCGAGACTCCGCGCAGGCCCTGCATCGCGGCGCCCAGCGTGCTGTGGAAGCCGTGCTCCCAGGGCGAGTTGCGAAAGCGGTCGGTGGTCGCGGCCAGCACCAGACCTTCGATCAACCAGGGGTGCTGGCGCCACACGCGCTGGGCGATCATCGAGCCCATGGAGTAGCCGCCGACGATGGGGTCGCGCAGACCCAGCACCTCGATCACTGCAGCGGCATCGTCGGCACAGTCGATGAGGGAGAACTCCTCGGACTTGATGCCGCGTCCGTGCCAGCGCTGATCCATCGTCACTACCCGGAACCTCTTCGAGAGTGGACCGATGGCTGGATACCAGCTCAGACGCCCGGTCGTGCCGACCGCGTGCAGCAACAGGATCGCCGGGGCGTCCATGTGCGGGCCGGGAGTATCGGTCACGAACGTCTCTCCGCGGCCCGGGAGGGTCAGCATCTCGCCCGCAGGGATCTGCGCATACGGCATGTAGACGAGTCGCCGAACAGCATCTAGCGGAGCAACCATGTCGGCTAGACTAGAACACGTTCCAGTCTTGTCCGTCCTTTCCGCGTCCTACGCGTCCCGGAGGTTGTTTCGTGAGTTCCTCAGAAGAGCTGGAAGCGGTATCGGCCGTCGTGGCCGAGGCTGTGGGGCGGTCCACCCAGTGGTCCGAGCTGGCCGAGTCGGGCCTGCTCTCCCTGGTGGTGCCCGCCGACCACGGAGGTGAGGGACTCGGTCTGACCGAGCTCGCAGTCGTCCTGCGCGCTGTCGGCAGCAACGCCCTCCAGCTTCCCGTCTGGGAGACGCTCTGCGTCGGTGCGCTGACCCTGGCCGCCGCCGGTAGCGACGCGCAGCAGCAGCGGCTGTTGCCGGGCATCGCCACTGGTGACGTCATCCTCGCTGCTGCCCTGCGCGAGGTCGGTGCCGGCTTCCCCGCCACGCCGGCCACCACCGTCACCGCTGATCGGGTCACCGGTCGCAAGATCGGCGTGCAGTACGGCGAGTCCGCGGCGGCGTTCTTGGTGACCGCTACTCGTGATGGCCACCCCGTCGCCGGGCTCGTCGACCCGCGGGCCGAGGGAGTCACGCTCATCGAGTCGGCCTCCAGTCGTGGCCTGCTCGACGGCGTTGTCGAGCACACCATCGTCCTCGACGACGTCCCGATCGACCTGCTGCCCGGCGCCGATGCCGCCCGGATCGCCCACGACCACGCAGTGGCAGGGCTGGTCGTCCTGGTCGCGGGATTGCTCAGCGGCGCCCGCGACCTGACGGCCGACTACATCAAGCAACGCTCGCAGTTCGGCCGGACCCTGGCGGAGTTCCAGGCCGTCGCGATGCAGATCGCCGACGTCTACATCGCCTCGCGCACCATCGACCTGGTCGCCGACAACGCGGTGTGGCGCATCTCGGAAGGGCTCGACGTTGCCGACGACCTGGCAGTCGCCGCCTACTGGGCCTGTGTCGAGGCACCCGCCGCGGTCGCCATCTGCCACCACCTGCACGGTGGGATGGGCGTCGACGAGACCTACCCACTGCACCACCACTACTCGTGGCTGACCGACATCACCCGCGCCCTCGGCGGGCCCGCCGGCACGCTTCCCCGAGTCACCATCGAATCCGCCGAGTCGAAGAACCTCGAGCTCACGGCGGAGCAACGCGCCCTCAAGACGGAGGTGCGTAACTACTTCTCCGGGCTGGTCTCCGCCGAGCAGCACCGCGAGATGGCACGGGATCGTCACGGTGACGCCTACCTGGAGACCATCAAGCAGATGGGGACGGACGGCTGGATGGGCGTCGGCTGGCCCACTGAGTACGGCGGCAAGGGGCTGGGTGAGGTCGAGCAGACCATCTTCACCAACGAAGCCCAGCGGGCCGACGTACACCTGCCGGCGGTGACGCTCCAGACCGTCGGACCGACGCTGCAGAAGCGCGGAACGTCGAAGCAGAAGGAGCTGTTCCTCCAGCGGATCCTGGCCGGCGACGTGCACTTCGCCATCGGCTACTCCGAGCCCGACGCCGGAACGGACCTCGCCTCCCTGCGCACGAGTGCTCGCCGCGACGGTGACCACTACGTCGTCAACGGGCAGAAGCTCTGGACCACCGGCGGGCACCAGGCCGACTACGTGTGGCTGGCCGTGCGGACCGACCCGGACGCGCCCAAGCACAAGGGCATCTCGATCCTGATCGTCGACACCACCGACCCTGGCTACTCCTGGACCCCGATCATCACCGTCGACGGAGCGCACCACACCAACGCGACCTACTACAACGACGTGCGGGTGCCGGTCGACATGCTGGTCGGCGAGGAGAACGCCGGCTGGAAACTGATCACTACCCAGCTCAACCACGAACGCGTAATGCTCGGGCCGGCCGGTCGACTCGAAGGACTGCGTGACCGGGTCGCCCGCTGGGCCGAAACCAAGGGCGTCACGGGCCTGCCCGACGTGCAGGCCGCACTCGGTGAGGTCACTGCGGTGTTCCGCGTCAACGAACTGCTCAACTGGGCGGTGGCGCGCGCGGCCGCCGACGGGGAGATCTCAGTAGCCGATGCGTCGTCGTCGAAGGTGTTCGCCTCCGAGCGTGTGCAGGATCTCGGGCGAGTGCTGGGCGACGTCGTGGCTCGCCACGGCGACCCTGGCGATCCGGAGACCGCCGAGTTGGTGCGCTATATGGACGGCCAGGCCAAGCGCAACCTGGTCATCACATTCGGAGGTGGCGTCAACGAGGTGCAGCGCGAACTGATCGCGATGTTCGGCCTCGGACTGCCCCGGGTCCCGCGATGAGCACGGCTCGCGACCACGACCAGATCATGGCTCGCGCGGAGGAGCTCATTGCCCGGGGTGACACCGCACCGCGCGCGGCGCTCGACGAGGTCAACGTGGCGATGATCCGGCACTGGGCCGAGGCCATGGGCGACACCGACGCCCGTTGGGGTGGTGCTGAGCCCGTCGCGCCGCCGGCGATGGCGCAGGTCTGGACGATGTACGGACTGGACCCGCACCGACCCGACGGGGACCCGCTGCACGCAACCATGCAGCTGCTCGACGAAGCCGGATACACCTCGGTGCTCGGCACCAACTGCGACCAGACCTATGCCCGCTACCTCAAGCCGGGGGAGCGGCCGGCGATCACCACCCGGCTCGAGTCGGTCGTGGGCCCGAAGCAGACCGGCGTCGGCGAGGGCTACTTCGTCACCACCCTCAACACCTGGTGGGTAGGTGAGGAAGCGGTCGCGACGATGACCTTCCGGGTGCTGAAGTTCAAGCCGGGCACCGGGCGCCCGAGCTTCGATCGCACCCAGACCGTGCGGCCGGTCGTCAACGCCGACACCCGCTTCTTCTTCGACGGTACGGCGCAAGGTGAACTGCGGATCCAGAAGTGCAATGCCTGCGGCGTGCTGCGACACCCGCCCGGCCCGGTCTGTCCCTCGTGTCACGCCATGGATCGTGGCTTCGTCGTGGCCAGCGGCCGGGGCACGGTCTACTCGTTCCTCGTGCACCACGCCCCGAAGGTGCCGGGCAAGGTGCTGCCACTACCGATCGCCCTGATCGAGCTCGAGGAGGGCGTCAAGATGGTCGGCGCCGTGACCGGGGAAGGGCTCGAGATCGGTGCCCCGGTCCGAGTCGTCTTCGACCGGATCGACGAGGACCTGACCTTGGCGTCGTGGACCCTCGATGACGGTGAGGCGCCAGCCGTGGATTCCTCGGCCGAGACAGCGGTGGCGAGCGATCTCCCTACCTGGTCGCTGCCGGTGACCCCGACCCTGGTGGTGTCGGCGGCGCTGGCCACGCGCGACTTCCAAGACGTGCACCACGACCGTGACCTGGCCGTGCAGCGCGGATCGAAGGACATCTTCCTCAACATCCTCACCACCACCGGGTTGGTGCAGAAATACGTCGGCGACTGGGCGGGCACCCACGCGCGGGTCGCGGCCTGTGCGCTGCGCCTGGGCGCTCCGGCCTACCCGGGGGACCAGATCGACTTCACCGGCACGATCGTGTCGCACACGCCCGCCGAAACCATCGTCGACGTGGTCGGCACGGTCTCGATCGGCAACCACGTGACGGCCCGCGTCACCCTCGAACGAGAGGACAGCGAATGAGCATCCCCTTCTCCGCAGCGGCAGCCGTGGCAGGTATCGGCGCGACCGAGTTCTCCAAGGAGTCCGGCCGTTCCGAGCTCCAACTTTCGGCCGAGGCGACTCTGGCAGCCCTGGCTGACGCCGGTCTGAAGCCGTCGGACGTGGATGGTCTGGTCACGTTCACGATGGACAACTCCTCCGAGATCGCGCTGGCCCGCGAGCTCGGCATGGGTGACCTGCGGTTCTTCAGCCGGATCAACTACGGCGGTGGTGCGGCCTGCGCAACCGTCCAGCAGGCGGCCATGGCGGTCGCCTGCGGAATGGCCGACGTCGTGGTCGCCTACCGCGGGTTCAACGAACGCTCCGGCGACCGGTTCGGCCAGGTCTCCAAGGCCGCAGCCGCGCAGGTCAACACCAACGGCCTCGACAACGCCTGGACCTACCCGCACGGGCTCTCGACCCCCGCTGCCACCGTCGCCATGCAGGCGCAGCGCTACCTGCACGAATACGGTGCCACCTCGGCCGACTTCGGTGCCGTGGCGGTCGCCGACCGGCGCCACGCCGCCGTCAACCCGGCGGCGTTCTTCTACGGCAAGCCGATCACGCTGGAGGACCATCAGAACTCCCGGCTGATCGCCGACCCGCTCCGGCTGCTCGACTGCTGCCAGGAGAGCGACGGCGCCGTGGCGGTGGTGGTCACGAGCACCGAACGTGCCCGCGACCTCGTTCAGGGCGCCGTACCGATTCTGGCGGCGGCGCAGGGCAGTGCCGCGGACCAGTTCGTGATGACCTCCTACTACCGCGACGACATCGGCATCCCGGAGATGGGCGTCGTCGGGCGTGACCTGTGGCGCCAGTCGGGGCTCACCCCCGCCGACATCGCGACGGCCGTCCTCTACGACCACTTCACCCCCTACGTGCTCATGCAGCTCGAGGAGCTCGGCTTCTGCGGTCGCGGCGAGGCACCCGGTTTCATCGCCGACGGGGCGATCGAGCTCGGCGGGCGCCTACCGCTCAACACCCATGGTGGCCAGCTCGGGGAGGCCTACATCCACGGCATGAACGGGATCGCCGAGGGTGTGCGGCAGATGCGGGGAACCTCAGTCAACCAGGTCGACGGTGCCCAGCACGTGCTCGTCACCGCCGGGACGGGTGTGCCGACCAGTGGGTTGATCCTCGGCCGCTAACCGTTGCCGACTCCGTCGAGTGGTCACTTGGAGGGTTCCGGCAGCCCGGAATCGGACTCCAAGTGCCCACTCTCGTGCGGGTTAGGCCTTCGTGACGACGCAGTCGGCCAGGGCCGGTCGGCGGTCGTCACCGACGGTGGCGTTGACGATGATCGAGTCCCCGATGTCCCAGGCGTCGATGTGGATGGTCTCGCCGGGGAAGACGACGCCGGCGAACCTGGCCGCGAAGCCACCGACCCGATCGGTGTCGCCGCCGAGCAGCGCTTCGGTGACTTCACGCAGCACGATCGCGTAGGTGCACAGTCCGTGCAGGATCGGGGCCGGAAAACCGGCGGCCTTGGCGAACTCGGGGTCGGCGTGCAGCGGGTTGCGGTCGCCGCAGAGCCGATAGAGCAGCGCCTGCTGGGGGGTCACGTCGTACGTCGTGGACGCGTCGGGTGCGCGGTCGGGCAGCGTCACTGCCTCCGAGCTGCCCCGGTCGCCGCCGAAGCCGCCCTCGCCGCGCACGAAGATCGACGAGCGGACCGTCCAGAGCTCTTCACCGGAAGCGGAGCGGGCTACGCCCTCCTGCCAGATCACTGCTGCCTTGCCCTT
>JARICB010000249.1 GCA_029264225.1 Nocardioides sp.
AGTTGAGTCGATTCCCCTCAACTTTGACGCGCTCGCCCTTCCCAAGGATAGACATCGTCGATTGTCGGCGCGCCGTGCCACGGTGGTCACACACCACCTCTCAGGGGAGACAGATGCACGACGACAAGCTCGCCCGGATCCGCAAGTTGCTGGCCCAGGCCGAAGACCCTGTCGCAACATCGGCCGAGGCCGAGGCGTTCAACGCCAAGGCGGCCGAACTGATGGCTCGCCACGGCGTCGACGCAGCACTGTTGGCTGCCAGCGCGCCGGGTCACGACGTGGTCGGCGATCTGGTCGTTGACCTGTTGGCGCCCTACGCCTACGAGAAGGGGACCCTGGGTGCGACCGTGGCACAAGGTCTGCGCTGTACGGCGGTGCTGCGCAAGGTTCGCGGTCAGGGCGAGACCACCTATTCCTTGCACCTGTTCGGCCACACCACCGATCTGGTGCTTACCGAGATGCTGCTGACCAGCCTGCTTGTCCAAGGCACCGGCGAGCTCACCCGACGCCCGGTGCCACGCGGCGAGCATCCGGCCGCCTACCGGCGCACCTGGTGGCTGGGCTTTGCCTTCGCGATCGGTTCCAGGCTCCGCACCGCAGAGCAGGCAGCCGCTCGCGAGTCCGAACCCGACTTCGTCGCGGCAGGCACCTCCGCCGCACTCGTTCTTGCCGACCGGGCTGCACTCGCAGAGGTTGCGGCGACCCAGACCTACCCACGACTTCGCACGGCCGGACCTCGCTACCTCTCCGGCGGAGGTGTCGCCGACGGGGAGGCGGCGGGCCAACGCGCCGATCTGGGCCGCAGCAGTCGGGTCTCAGCGGCGGGGCGCAAACGTCTGGGGTGAACCTCAGCCGGCCGACCCGGGCATGATGGCGCAGTGGATCTACCCGTGCTGCACTCGGACTGCTCGTCCTGTTTCGGGTTGTGCTGCGTCCTGTTGCCGTTCTCCCGCGAGTCCGGCTTCGGCGAGTCGAAGCCCGGCGGCGTTCCGTGCCGCAACCTCGCCGACGACGACGGTTGCGGTATCCACGCCACGTTGCGCGAGGACGGCTGGCCCGGCTGCACCGTCTTCGAGTGCTTCGGTGCAGGCCAGCAGGTCTCCCAGGTGACCTACGCCGGGGTGTCGTGGCGCGAGCAGGGCAACCTCGGCGAGATGGCTGCCGTGTTGTCGGTGATGCGACACCTGCATGAGTTCCTGCTGTTGCTGACCGAAGCTGAGCGCCGCCTACCCGGCATGACCGGAACCCTCGTCGAACGGGTCGGGGCATTGACCAAGGCGGATCCCGATGGCCTGCTGAGTCTCGCCCTCGATGAACTGCGCGCCGAGATCGGCGCAGTGCTCGCCCAGACGAGCGTCCGGGTGCGGAGCCACTGGGCTACCGCGCCGGACCTGTCCCGGGCCGACCTGGCCGACCTGGCCGGCCAGGACCTGCGCCGCACCGACCTGCGCGGCGCCACGTTGCGGGGCGCGGTGATGATCGGGGCAGACCTGCGCGGGGTCGACCTGAGAGACGTCGACCTGCTGGGCGTCGATGCCCGCGATGCCCGGGTCGGTGGAGCCAAGCTGGCCGGAACGCTCTTCCTGACCCAGCTCCAGGTCAATGCCATGCGCGGTGACGCAGCTACGACACTTCCGGACGGCATCGAGCGGCCCGACTACTGGAGTTGCTGACCGGATCCGTCAGCCGCCGCCGCAGATCAACGGGGTCAGCCTTGGCGCAGCCGGGGAATGATCGCGACCGAGAGCAGCGGCGCCAGGTCGTCGTAGTCACAGGCCAGGTCGGTCCACCGCAGTTCGGCAATCTCACCGGCAGCCACGGGCTCGCCGGGCAATGGCGCCAGGTAGACGGTCGACTCGACCCGATGCCCGGGCTCATTGGCAGCGTCGGCACCAAATTCGCCGAGCAGCGTCAGATCGCTGATCTCGAGACCGATCTCCTCGCGGACCTCCCGTACCGCGGCATCGTGGGCGCTCTCGCCAGCCTCCAGCTTGCCGCCGGGGAGCATGAATCGCGAGGTGCCGTTCTTGCGGACAGTCAGCAGGTGGCCCTCGCGCAGGAAAGCAACCGCTGCCACGACGAAGGTGCCGCCGTGCGGGCGTACGTCGACAGGGTGCAGGTCACCCACCGCCGGAGCCTATCGCCGCGCCCTGAGGACCCCGCAGCCGGAGGATCTGCAAAGGTGGAGGCATGTGGAGCGCATCGGACGACTGGCTGCTCATCATCGACCCGCAACGAATCTTCGCGGCACCGGAGAGCCCATGGGGCTCGCCGATGTTTCCCGCCATCGTCGACCCCGTACGCCGTCTGGCCGAGGGGTTCCGTGGTCGGGTGATCATCACCCGCTGGGTAGCCCCCCGCCCGGCGGTCGGATCGTGGTCGGCCTACCTGAAGGCCTGGCCCTTCGCCGACGTACCGCACGATGATCGGCTCTTCGATGTCGTCGAGGAACTGGCCGACCTGGACGCGCGGACCCTGAGCGCCCCGACGTTCGGCAAGTGGGGGTCCGATCTGATGGCGATCACCGGGCCCACCCCGCGGCTGGTGGTGACCGGCGTCGCCACCGATTGCTGCGTCGTCTCCACGGCCTTGGCCGCTGCCGATGCGGGCGCGACCCTGACGGTGGTGAGCGACGCCTGCGCAGGCTCGACGCCGGAGAATCACCAGAAGGCGCTGGATGTGATGTCGCTCTACCCTCCGCAGATCACGATCGCCACCACCGCGGACGTGCTCGGGTGACCCGGGTCATCCACACCGGTCAAGCCCTGGTCGACGTGGTGATCGAGGTGCCTGACCTGCCGAATCGTGGGCAGAACGTGATGGCGTCATCTCTTACCGACTACGCCGGCGGAGCCGTCACGGTGCTGGTCGCCGCAGCTCGCTTCGGCGGCGACTGCACCCATGCCGGTGCTCACGGCACCGGCCCCCACGGCGACCTGATCAGGGCCGCACTGAGTGCCGAAGGCGTCGCCGTCAGCGCCGAACCGATCGCCGGGCGCGACACCGGCATCTGTGTCGTGCTGATCGAACCGAGCGCCGAGCGCACCTTTGTCACCACGCTGGGCGCCGAGCGCGACATCAGCGTCGAGTCGCTGGCCACCTCGGCACCGCTACCCGGCGATCTGGTGTGCGTAACCGGCTTCTCGCTGGCGCTCGCTGCAACCCGCGACCCGCTGCTGGCGTGGCTGCGCGGTCTTGAGCCCGGAGTGGTGGTGGTGCTCGATCCGGGCGCGGCCTTCGCCTCCCTTACCCCAACGATCCGCGACGAGATGCTGCG
>JARICB010000282.1 GCA_029264225.1 Nocardioides sp.
GAAGTCGTGGTCGTGCACTGACTCCGTGACGGGTGGTCCCGGCTCCGGGGTGCGCGCGTCGCGCGCCGCGATCAGGCAGTCATCGACCGCGATCACGCGACGCGAGCGATGTGCCCGCAGCCCTCGCCGGCCGTCCTGGGTGCGGGCCCACTGCATCCTGGTGCGCCAGCGCAGCCCCTGCTCGTCGCCCGGCACCGCCTCGACCACCAGTGCTGCCACCAGCGGGTGATCAGCTGAGAAGCCACCGAGGCGCACCAACTGCTCACGCACGACGCGGGCCTTGAGCTCGCGCTGGGCAGCCAGGGTCACGTGCTGGAAGTCGCAGCCACCGCACAGTCCGGGGCCGGCCACCGGGCACGGTGCCGGCACCCGGTCAGGGGAAGCCGTGAGCACCGAGATGGCATCGCCGCGCCAGAACCGGTCACCTTCGGTGCCTTCAGTGATCTCAACGATCACGCGCTCCCCCGGCAGGGCGTGCCTGGTGAACACGACGCGTGACTCCGGTGCCGGCAGGCGCACGATGCAGTGGCCGCCGTGCGCGACCGGACCGACCTCGACCTCGAACCGCTCACCGACCCGGGAACGGCCTCGCTGCTTGCGCGGTCGGTTCTGCCGGCTCACGTGTCGTTGCGCCGATCGCGGCGTGACTCGCGGACCCTGCCTCGGCGCAGGTCGCCTGCTTGCACCCGCTCGTACTGTCGGGTGCCCCGCTCCTTGGCGATCGCCGAGGAGCGAAGCTGGTAGGGCACCGAGATGACCATGACGCCGTTCATGAACAGCAGACGTCCCTTGAGGCGCAGGGCGGTCTGGTTGTGCAGCACCTGCTCCCACCAGCGACCGACGACGTATTCGGGGATGTAGACCGCCACGACACCTCGCGGGTTGGCGCGCCGGATCTCTGCGGCGTACTCGACGATCGGTCGGACGATTTCACGGTACGGCGAGTAGAGCACCTTGAGCGGCGTGTCCAGATTCCGTTCGTCCCACTCCTCCATCAACCGGTCGGTGGCCTCGTCGTTGACCGCGACGTAGACACCCTCGAGCAGGTTGGGGCGGGTGGCCTTGGCGAACGCGAGAGCCCGCAGGGTCGGCTTGTGCAGCTTGGAGACGAGTACGATGGCGTGCACCCGAGTTGGCAGGATCGAATCCTGCTCGTCGGCGGCGAGCTCGTCGGCGACCGTCGAATAGTGGCCGTGGATGCCCTTCATGATCACGAAGAAGGCCACCATCGCGATGATCGCGATCCAGGCGCCAGCAAGGAACTTCGTGAGCAGCACGACCACGAACACCACCAGGGTCATCGCGAGCCCGAAGGCGTTGATGGCCCGCGAGCGATGCATGCGTCGACGGTTGGCAGGGTCACGCTCGCTCTTGAGGTGCCTGGTCCAGTGTCGGATCATTCCGAGCTGGCTGAGGTTGAAGGCAACGAAGACCCCGACGATGTAGAGCTGGATCAGTCGGCTGACCTCGGCGTCGAAGGCCTGGATCAAGATGATCGCCACGACCGCCAGGAACAGGATGCCGTTGCTGTAGGCCAGCCGGTCGCCTCGCGAACCGAGAGCACGCGGCGCGAACCCGTCCTTGGCCAGGATCGAGGCCAGCACCGGGAAGCCGTTGAAGGCAGTGTTGGCCGCCAGCACCAAGATGATTCCCGTGAACGCCACGACGAAGTAGAAGCCGGGCGGGAACTCGCTGAAGACCGCCTTCGAGATCTGCGCGATCACCGTGTGCTGATCCAGACCCGGTGGGATCGGGTTGCCGCTGGCATCGCGCAGCCGCTCCAGGTCGTTGTTGTCGACGTAGCGCAGCCCCATCTCCCGGGCGAGCAGGATGATGCTCATCAGCATCGTCACCGCGATCGAGCCCAGCAGGAACAAGGTAGTGGCAGCATTCTTGCTCTTGGGCCGACGGAAGGCGGGCACGCCGTTGGAGATCGCCTCGACCCCGGTCAGCGCGGCACACCCGGAGGAGAATGCACGGGCCAGGAGGAAGATCAGCGCCACCTGGCTGATCTCCTCGTCGTAACCGGGGGCCGGCGCGATCTGGTAGCCGGCACTCTCGGCCATCGGAAGATCGCCGTTGAACAGCCTGACGACTCCGATGAGCGCCATCACGGCGATACCGAAGATGAAGCCGTAGACCGGAACGGCGAAGAGCGTGCCGGATTCGCGGACGCCGCGCAGGTTCATCCCGGCCAGCAGCACCACGAACAACGTCGCCCACATCGCCTCGTGCCCGGAGACGAACGGCAACGCGGAGGCGGCGTTCTGGACCCCTGAGGAGATGGATACGGCCACGGTCAGGACGTAGTCGACCAGCAGCGCGCTGGCCACCGTCAGACCGGCGTTCTTGCCAAGGTTGACCGTGGCAACCTCGTAGTCGCCACCGCCACTCGGGTAGGCGTGCACGTTCTGCCGGTAGGAGGCCACAACGGTCAACATCACCACCGCAACGGCGAGACCGATCTGCCAGGAGAACGCGTAGGCCGAGGCGCCCGCGAGCGAGAGCATGATGAAGACCTCGTCGGGCGCGTAGGCGACCGAGGAAAGTGCGTCGCTGGCGAAGACGGGTAGGGCGATGCGCTTCGGCAGCAGGGTCTCGCCCAACTGACTGCTCCGCAATTTACGTCCGAGCAGAATCCGCTTCGAGACATCACTGACACCCACGAGAGCACAGCGTAGTCACCCAGAAGCCGTGCGTATGCCACACACACGTCCAACACGCGCCCGGCACGGCCTACGACGGTCACGATGAGCCGCGATTGGGATACGGTTCGCTCGTGCACGTCGTCATCATGGGATGTGGCCGGGTCGGTTCGACCCTTGCCCGAAGTCTCGAAGATCGCAATCACACGGTGTCCATCATCGACAACGACCCGGATGCATTCCGGCGCCTCGGGCCAGCGTTCAACGGCGACAAGGTGACCGGCTACAGCTTCGACCAGGCAGTGTTGGAGCGGGCCGGTATCCGACGCGCCGATTCCTTCGCAGCCGTCTCGAGCGGTGACAACTCCAACATCATCGCGGCCAGGGTGGCCCGCGAGACGTTCGGGATCCAGCAGGTAGTGGCCCGTATCTATGATCCGGGTCGCGCCGAGGTCTACCAGCGCTTGGGCATTACGACGGTTGCCACGGTGAAGTGGACCGCCGACCAGATCCTGCGGCGCATGCTTCCTGCCGGCGCAGAGCCCGACTTCCGTGATCCCTCCGGCACCATCCGGGTCGACCAGATCCAGGTTCCGGAGCCGTGGGTCGGGCAGCGCACGATCCATTTCCAGGAACAGTCGGGGTCTCGGATCGCTTGGATGGACCGGCTCGGCGAGGGCATGATCCCGACCCGTGAGACCGTCATGCAAGAGGGCGATCGGTTGCACCTGGTGATGCGCGAAGAGTCCGCTGCGTATGCCTATTCAGTGCTCGAACAAGGACCGGAGGAGCGCTGATGAGGGTCGCCATTGCAGGGGCCGGAGCCGTGGGCTGCTCGATTGCCAGCGAACTGATCGTCAATGGTCACAAGGTGCTGCTGATCGACAGGTCGCCCGCCTCGATCCGCCCCGAGCGGGTGCCGGACGCCGAGTGGCTGCTGGCTGACTCCTGCGAACTGTCCTCCCTCGAGGAGGCGCAACTCGACAAGTGTGACGTCGTGATCGCAGCGACCGGTGACGACAAGGCCAACCTCGTGACGTCACTGCTCGCCAAGACCGAGTTCGGCGTGCCGCGCACGGTAGGTCGGGTCAACCACCCGAACAACGAGTGGCTCTTCACCGAGGCGTGGGGCGTCGACGTCAACGTGTCGACGCCACGGATCATGTCGGCACTGGTGGAAGAGGCGGTCAGCGTCGGCGACCTGGTGCGGTTGTTCACCTTCCGTCAGAGCAACGCCAACCTGGTCGAGATGACCCTGCCCCCCGAGTCGCCCTACGTCGGCACGCCGAGCGGACTGGTGCCACTGCCCGACAACTGTGTCCTGGTCACGATCCTGCGCGACGGCCAGGTCTACCCACCGACCGGCGAGCAGCCGTTCGAGGCCGGCGACGAACTGTTGTTCGTCGTGTCCTCCGAGGCCGAGGAAGAGCTCGAG
>JARICB010000308.1 GCA_029264225.1 Nocardioides sp.
ACGACTTCGTGAACATGCTGCGCCACGTGCTCAGCGTGTTCGGGATGACCTCACAAGTCGTGCGTCATGACGACTACGCCACCGGCGCCTTCGACGGCGCCGACCTGGTCATCGTCGGCCCCGGGCCGGGTGACCCCCGTGACGGCGACCATCCCAAGATCGCGTCCTTCCGGCGAGCCGTCGATGACCTGCTGGCCAGTGGCCAGCCGTTCCTCGCCGTCTGCCTTGGCCACCAAACGCTGTGTGAGCGGCTGGGCATCCCCCTGGCTTACAAGGACATCGTCTTCCAGGGCACCCAGTCGCCCGTCGCGCTGGCTGGCCGCACCGAACGGGTGGGCTTCTACAACACCTTCGCTGCTCGGGTGGACGACCCGGCCGCGCTGCCGGCGGGCGTCACGGTCGAACGCGACCAGGAGAACGGCGACGTGCATCTGGTCGCTGGCCCGCACTACCGCGGCATCCAGTTCCATGCCGAGTCGATCCTGACCGAGAACGGCTACGACCTGCTGCACGACCTGGTCCAAGGACTGCTGAGCGATTCCCACTTCTAGGTGGTCGGTGTCGTACTCTGCGCTTGCAACGCCACTGCGGCCGCGCGCGTCACACCATCTGTGAACAGGTGGAAAGACCGGGGTGACCGGACCAGGATGGGGAAGTCTGTGCAGTTCGTACGTCGATCGGTTGCACTTGCGTGCTTGCTGACGCTGGTGGCTTGTGGTGGAGCGGGCGGGGGCCTGCTCGGCGCTAGTGAGCAGCCGAGTGTGCAGTCCCCGGTGGCTGGTTCGGCCATGGGTGTCGACCCGGTGCCAGCCGAACGGCAGGCCAAGCGTCCCAACATCGTGCTCGTCCTGATGGACGACTTCTCGATGGACCTCGTCCAGACCATGCGCGCCGCACGCGACATGCGCCGTCGCGGGGCGTCGTACTCCCACGCCTTCGTCGTCGACTCCCTGTGCTGCGTGTCCCGCTCGAGCACCTTCACCGGTCAGTACCCGCACCAGACGGGCGTGCGCACCAACACCTCTGGCACCCGCAGCGGTATGCCGCTGGGTGGGTGGCCAGCCTTCTCCAGCTACGGCAACCCCGAGCGGTCCTTCAATGTGGCGCTTCAGCAGTCCGGCTACACCACCGGGTTCGTCGGCAAGTACCTCAACGAATATGAGTGGGTCCCGGGCCGTGCGTTGCCGCCGGCACCGCCGGGCTGGTCGGAGTTCAACGCCGTCTTCGGCTCCGGCTACGACGGCTGGGACTTCGGCTCGACCTCGCTGAGCAACGGTCGGTTGCAGGTCAGGCAGCACGATGCGCCGCCCCTGAGCGCGCCGATGGCCGAGCGGGATCGGGCCTACGCCGGCAGCGTCATCGAGCGCTACGCCATGGACTTCATCAAGGACCGTCAGGGCGGCGATGCGCCGTACTTCCTCGAGGTGGCGCCCTATGCTCCGCACAACCGCACCCAGCCCAAGCCGTACTACCCCGGCGACCCCGTCTTCCCGCCGATGTTCCGCGACCGGCCGCACGACGGCAAGCCCGGAAACTGCGGACGGGTCGCCTGTACCGACCTGACCACGCGCGATCTTCCCGGCTTCGGCGACGATCGCGCCGACACCCGGCCGATGACGCGCAAGGGCAAGCCGGCGCGCGCCTGGAACACCCGGCCCAACCCGTTCCGTCCGGCGATCAGCGTCAGCGACCTGCGCCACCGGGCGATGATGGCCCAGTCGGTCGACCGCACCGTGCGCAAGATCCTGCGCACCGTCGACGACAACACCTACGTCGTGTTCACCTCCGACAACGGCTTCCACCTCGGCCAGAACGGCCTGGCCCGCGGCAAGGGCACCGCCTACGACACCGACGTGCACGTGCCGTTGTACGTCGTCGGGCCGGGCGTCGTGAAGGGGGCCCGCCACGAGCTCACCTCCAACATCGACCTCGCGCCCACCTTCGAGGAGATGGCCGGCCTGATGCCGCAGCCCTATCGGTTCGGCGCCTCGCTGGTGCCGACGTTCGGCGACCCGACCGTGGTACGGCGCAACTACGTCTTCTTCGAGCACACCGCCCAGGCGCTGACCAAGGCCGATCCCGATGCCGCGCTCAACGGCGACGAACTGGACCGGGTGCCCTCCTATGTCGCAGTCCGGAGCCGTTCGGGACTGCTGATTCGCTACGACCTCGACAACTCGACCAAGACCGATTACGGCTACGAGTTCTACTCCTACAAGAATCGGACGTGGGAGAAGAAGAACGCCTTCGCCCAGCCGCGCCACCAGCCCGAGGTGCGCACCCTGCTCGCCAAGCTCAGGGCGTTCGACGGCTGCGCCACCCAGTCCGGCGGCGACTCCGTCGCAGCCCAGTGCCTCGGGGTGACTTCGTGAGGGCGGTCTGGTCGCTCGGAGATTCACCGGCTAGCCGGTGAATTCCTAGGTTAGTGCCCCAAGCATTGGCCACTAACCTAGGAAATGGGCCTCACACCTCGCACCCACTAGCCTGCAATCCGTGCCGCCGGACGTCATCGTGGTCGACCACCACGACTCCTACACATGGAACCTCGTGCACCTCATCGCCGCCGTCACCGGGATGCTGCCGCGGGTGGTCCAGCACGACGCCGCCTCGGCTGCAACGGTGCTCGCCCACTCCCACGTCGTGCTTTCCCCCGGACCCGGCCATCCGGGCGACCCGGGCGACTTCGCCGTCGGGACGCAGGTATTGCTGGCCGGCACCCGGCCGGTGCTGGGGGTCTGTCTCGGAATGCAGGGCCTGGTTGCGGCGTACGGCGGCAGGGTCGAGCGCGTGAGGCCCGTGCACGGCGACGTGGCGTCGATCCGACATGACGGGGCGGGTGTGTTCGCCGGGCTGCCGGATCCCTTCGAGGCGGTGCGCTACCACTCGCTGGCTGCCACGGCGCTGCCCGACGAACTCGTTGCTACGGCGTGGGCCGAGGATGGTGTCGTGATGGGTGTTCGGCACCGCGAACTGCCGCTCGAGGGCGTGCAGTTCCACCCCGAATCGGTCCTCTCCACCCACGGGGCTGCGCTGATCGCGAACTTCCTCTCGTGAGCGACCCAGCCGCCTTCTTCGCCTCGATCGCCGCCGAGTACCGGCGCTGCTTCTGGCTCGACGGCGGTGGCGCCCGGGAGTGGTCCGGCCGGCGTTCTCTGATCGGCTGGCTCGACGACGACGACGTGTCGCTAACCTACGACGCCGGTCGCCGCCTGGTGACCCGGCACGCCAGCGGTCGGTCCGAGGTCGTCGGTGCGGACATCTTCGACGTACTCGACGCGTCCCTCGTGCCCGGGGAACAGTGGTTCGGCTACTTCGGCTACGCCTGCCGCCCCGACCTGCCCGCCCGCCCTGACCCCGACCTGCCCGACGCTGTGTGGATGCGGGCCTCGCATGTGCGGGTCTTCGAGCACGAGGTTGCCGCTGGTCCCCCGGTTAACCGGGGGATCGGACACTTCCCGGGTGTTGCAGCCCCCCAGAAGATGACACAACCCTCGAGAAGTCGGACAGGGGAGTACGCCGCAGCCCTCCCGGAGGAGTACGCCGCGGGGTTCGCCGGAGTCCAGGAGCATCTCCACGCCGGCGACTCCTACGAGGTCAACCTCACCTACCGGAGAGCCGTGCACTCCGACCTGGATCCGGCGACCGCCTACCTTCGGCTGCGCGAGCTCAACCCAGCGCCGTACGCCGGCTTCCTCCAGCATGACGTGGCGGGCCACCGTGGCTGGCTGCTCAGTTCCAGCCCGGAGCGCTATGCCCTCGTCAGCGAGGATCGGAGCCTGCAGACGAAGCCGATCAAGGGCACGACTGCTCGCGGCCGGACGGCGGAGGAGGACGCGGCGCTCAGCGCCGGACTGGCGAGCGAGCCCAAGACCCGCGCCGAGAACCTGATGATCGTCGATCTGCTCCGCAACGATCTGGCGACGGTGTGCGAGGTCGGCTCGGTCGAGGTGCCGGCGCTGATGCAGGTCGAGACCTACGAGTCGGTGCACCAGCTCGTCTCGACGGTGACCGGGCGGCTGCGCGACGACGTCTCGACGGTGGCTGCGCTGCGCTCGCTGTTCCCTGCCGGGTCGATGACGGGGGCGCCGAAGCTGCGGACGATGCAGATCATCGACGCGGTCGAGGAGACGCCGCGGGGGGTGTACGCCGGCGCGTTCGGCTGGATCAGTGGCGCCGGGCCGGCGGACCTGGGGGTGATCATCCGTTCGACGATGACCGCCGGTGACGGTAGGTGGACGATCGGTACTGGGGGTGCGATCACGGTGCGTTCGGATCTCGAGGGGGAGTGGGCCGAGTCGCAGTGGAAGGCGGAGCGCCTGCTGGCCGTGTTCGAGGAACCCTGAGTCTCGGGACCGAGACATTTGCAGGAGATTCACCGGCCAACCGGTGAATCTCAGCGCCCCGGGATCCATAGCGACATCCGGGCCCCACCGGAGGGGGCATCACCGGCATGCACCCGACCGCCGTGCTGCTCGACGACCTGGCTCACGATGGCGAGCCCCAGCCCGGAGCCGGGCATCGAGCGGGACTCCTCGGCGCGCCAGAACCGTTCGAAGACGTGCGGCTGGTCGGCGGCATCGATTCCCGGCCCGGAGTCGTCCACGCTCAGGACGCCGGAGCTGAGGCGCACCGTGATCGTGCCCCCCGCCGGGCTCCACTTCGCGGCGTTGTCGAGCAGGTTGGTGATCGCCCGCTCCAGGGCGGTGGCGTCACCCTCGGTCGGCCACGGCTCGAGTTGTACGTCGAAGACAGCCCCGGGCGCCCGGCGACGTACTCGCGCCACGGCGCGCTCCGTCACGGTGGCCAGGTCGAGGGGAGCGACCGCGCGCTCCGGGGCATCCTCGCGGGCCAGCATGACCAGGTCGTCGACCAGGGTAGTGAGCTCTTCGATCTGGGCGCGCACGTCGTCGAGCAGTTCGCGCCGAGCCTCGATCGGCAACCCGCCCTTGCCCTCGGCGTCGGCGTCGTCGGCCTGACTGAGCAGTTCGAGGTTGGTGCGCAGCGAGGTCAGTGGCGTGCGCAGTTCGTGGCTGGCGTCGGTGACCAGACGACGTTGCCGATCTCGTGAGCCCGCCAACGCCCCGAGCATCTGGTTGAAGGCCGTCGCGAGCCGCGCGATCTCGTCGGCACCCTCGACCCGGAGCGGCGTCAGATCTTGGGTCACGGCGATCTTCTCCACCGACCCGGTCAGGCGACGCACCGGTCGCAGCCCGTTGGTGGCCACCGCCCAGCCGGCGAAGGCAGCAGCAAGGACGCCGAGCGCCCCCGACACGAGCATGACGGTGCCCAGACTGCGAAGCAGCCGATCCTGCGACTCGAGCGACTGGGCCAGCAGCAATGCCTGACCACTGCCGGCCGGCACGGTGGCCACCCGAAAGCGGGAGCCCTCCTCATCGGTCAGGGTGTTGATCGCATCTTGGCGCCGTCCGGCGGCCACGGCCACCTCGGCGTCGGTCACGCCGAAGGAGGGGAGTGTGTCGGCGGACAACGCCTCTCGTTCGGCGTTGATGAAGATGACCCGCACGTCGGCGGCGCCGAGCATCCAGGCCGGCGCACCCTGGACGGTCACCTCGGAGAGGGCGGTCGAGCCGGCAGCCTTGTGGGCCCGGTTGAGCAGCGAGTCGTCGAGGGTGGACTGCATCTGGTGGCGCATCACGACGAACGCGCCCAGGGCCATGATGGCGAT
>JARICB010000311.1 GCA_029264225.1 Nocardioides sp.
CCTGCTCGTGCACCTGCCCGACCCTTGGGCGGCTCTGGCCGAGTGGCGTCGGGTACTGAGTGACGGCGGCATTGCGACCATCTACGTGCCGGCTGAGCCGAGCTGGCTCAACCGCGTAGCCAGGTCCGGGTTCATCTGGCCCCGGGCTCGCAAGCACGGGGCCGAAGACCCCGAACTCCTCGCCTATCAGGGCCACCAGATCCACTACCCGGCAATGCGTACTTTCATCGACCGCAGGTTTGCAGGCGACGACCTACGGCGCATGAGGTACCCCGTGCCGGGTCTGCCATGGAACCTCTCGCTCTTCGAGGTCGTGCACGTGCGCAAGACCGGGCAGCCCTGAGTTGGGTGACTTGATAGTTCAGTCTCGACGCGTGACGGTGATGTTGGCCATCGCGTAGTTGAGTCTTTCCAGACACTCGCCATTGTCTCGGCACGACACTTGAGTGCGGGTTAGGTTGAAGTAGTTTCCAGAGTCGAAGTACATCGGTTTTGTCATGTAGTCGACCCGCTCCCAATAGCCCTTGCTCAGGTCGGGGATTCGTAGGCACGGATAGTGGGTTGAGTCGAAAGGGCCGACGAAACCGGACTTCGAAGTGAACACATTCTTGGCTTGATCGTTCTTCGCGACGGAGGGTGTGGAAAGTGCAGCCCAGCCGCCAAAGCCGGAGACGCCGTCACTGATCTCGGTGTAGACCTCGGTGGCACCGATGGGGACCTTGATGGTGTGCATGCTCCAGAGCGCATCCATCGTCAACGGGACAGGCACCCGGTCGATAGTGTCGTTGCCGTCAGTGAAGACCAACTCAGCGCCGATCCCCTCGTTGACGCCAGCCGCCGACCATACGGTGAGTTCGGCTGTTGCGTCGATCCGGTATCTGGGGCCGTGCAACGTGCCTGTCACAGCGTCAGGGTTTCCTGATCCGTCGCGGTCCGCCCAAGACCCCCACACGGGCACGGATCCTTCCAGCGGTCCTTCGGCCAGGCCCGGGACCGGTGGGAAACCATCAGGGGACAAGGCGTCCATGGCGCTGAGGGTGTTGACTTTGGCGGCCGCCAGAGGTGTGGCCTTAACACTGACGGGCTCTTCGTCCAAGACGCCACACGTGTTTGTTCCGACCAGTTGTCGCACGTTCATACCTGCGAAACTCCAGCCTTCTTCGTGGGAGTCAAGACCGAGCCAAGCGAGATTGGCGCCCAATGGGAAGACGATGGCGAGGGTGAAGGCGAAAGTCGTAAGCGCGCGTAAGCGACCGTGGTCGGCCAAAAATCCGAGGCCGAAGGAGGCCAGCAGGGCCAGGTACCAGTAGCGTCGCGCCGATTCCCCTGAGACCAACGCGCCGAAGTCTGCCCAGGTTCGGACAGACAAATCGCCGTAGCCCCACCCACCCGCATTGATCATCGTGACGCCCGCGGCCAACGTGACCAAGGGAAAAAGGAATGCCATTCCAGGCAGACCAGCAGTGCGTCGGCTCAGAGCGCGTGCGGCGAGTGTGGCGAAGACGGTTGCAGGCACGGCATACACACCGAGGTGCCAGGGCCACTTGCTCGCGGTCAGCACCAACCCTGCCAGCCACACCATGGATATCTGCCATAGGTATCGCTGCGCTGGGTCTGTGTCCGCGAGCGGCGCAGTGGCCATCAGGCCGAGGGACAGCAGGAGCAGCACCGTGAACGAACGTGCACCCGTCGTGTCCTGGCCGAACACCCATGTATATCGAGGCAGTTCCGCAAGCAGTCCGTGGTAATACCCGCCGCCCGCCGTGAAGCTACTAGCGGCATCTGCAACGGTTGCCAGATCGACAGCCACGAACATGATGACGATACTGATCGCGCCGGACACCGCGATCGCTGCGGCGTATAGGCGGGCCGTTTGGCGGTCCGCGAGAACGGCCCGGACAGCGGCCCACAGCAACATCAGTGCGGGGCCGAGACACACCCAGCCGGTCTGGTGCGTGGCTATGGCCGAGCCAGTAGCGAGCAGACCGACCAATACGGGTAGTGGTCCGGGCCGACGTTCCATGGCGACGCACGCCGCCAGCGTGATCACTCCGAACAGGACCACGACCGGTTCCGCCCGCAGCGTGGTCAGCCAGGCGCCGGAGAAGACCAGGTAGGTGGCAGCGACCGGTGGCCAGCGGGAAGCGCGCTCCCCCACCACTGGGCTCAAGACGCAGGTGCGTAGCACCACCCACGCCAGCACCAGGCATAGAGCCATGAATATCCGCAGATGAACGAATGAGGCACCCATGCCTACCAGTGCAGCAAGTAGGGCCTCGTGCGGCAGCGCCTGAGGGAGCCAGGCATCGCTTGAGTCGAAGATGTTGCCGAACCACGCGCGTTCGGTCAGCGAGCGAACGCGGGCGAGCACCCAGCCATCGTCAAGGAGTGCCGGAACCAGCGGAGTCAGAGCTATGAGCACTCCTCCCACCACGGCATCGACCGGGGCCAACCGCGGGCGGGGGATGAGCCATTTGCGGACCTGAAGCCGCTCGCGTTCGATCCGGAGAAGTACATACGTGGCGGCTATCGCCAGTCCCAGTGCAAGGAGTCCGATCAATGACCGCAGCCATGACCAGGTGACGCCAACTGGCCGCGTTAGAAGCTGTACTCGCTCGATCCGTGGAGGGTCACTGGTATGGAGCAGGTTGATGAGGGGTGCCGCAGACGTCACGTGGTCCGTGACGTCTCCGGACGTCACCGTCAGGCTCTGCGTGGACGCGCGGTAACTCACCCGCACGTCGCAGGACCCGGTGGGCAGTTCGATGCTGGCCACTGCGCCGTCTGTGTGGGTTGCCACGCCGAGCACGCCGTCGGTCAGCGCCATTTTGAACGTGCCGGCCGTCAGTAGGGTGCCGTCCTCCCCGTCGCGGATGAGCGCGCAACTCGTGAAGACGTCGACCTGCTCGGGCGAGCCTCGGGTGAGCAGCAGACTGCCGTTGTCTGCGTCCGTAGTCGGCCGCCAGTCGATCTGTGAGCGATTGAAGGACGCCGGGACCAGCGCAAACACGATCCCTGTGATCAACGCTGTCATGGCGAGCGCCAGGGCAAGGCGTGGTGGTTGCCTCATAGAGTCTGGAAATCCAGGCGCACCGTCGAGATGACGGGAGTTCGCTTGCCGGTCGCGAGCAGGGGCACGTCGTCGACGTAGTCGACGTCGATCTGGGTGTCGCCGACGTACTCGCGCAGGGCCGTGACCAGCCCGTCCCAGGCGGGCGCCGTCCAGTGTCGACCGCGCACGATCTTCAGGTTGAACCTGCCGTGCTCGTGCTGGACGACCTGGAAGAACTGCACGAGATGGTCGTATTCCTTGAAGAAGTGCCCGAAGAAGCCGCCCGGCAGCCAGCGGCCATTTGCGCAGTGCACCAGGGCCTGGGTCCGGCCCTGAATCTCGCCCAACCTGCTAAGACCCCGGCCACAGGCACACGTCTGCGAGTTGTCGGCGGCCACGGCAAGGTCGCCGATGCGGTAACGGATCAGCGGCACCGAGAAGTTGTTCAGATCAGTAATGACGACTTCACCGAGCTCGCCGGGCAGCGCCGGGCGGCCCTCCTTGAGGACCTCCACGATGTAACTCTCGTCGAGGACGTGGTGGTCGTTGCTCTGGTCGCACTGGTAGGCGATGCCCGAGAACTCCCGGGCGCCGTACTTGTCGTACACCTTGGCCCCGAGGCCGCCCTCGATCTGCTTGCGAGTGTCTGCGGTCAACATCTGGGCTGACGACAGGACGGCCTTGGGTTCGAAGTTCAGTCGGCCACCGCGCTGTAGGTAGAGAGCCAGGAAGTTGAGGGACTCGGCATAGCCGTCGATCAGCACCGGCTTGATTGCTTCCAGCTGACGAGCCAACCCGTTGAGCCCGGCGTCGGTGAGCTCGAAGGCGGGGATGAAGGTACGTCGCAGCATGGTGGCGTCGAGTCGTTCACGGACGACCTGAGTGCGGCTCATACCCAGGGTCTGGTGCCACAGTCGGACCTGCTTGTCGCCGATGCGCCAACCGGTCCACTCGAGCGAGCGCAGGGTCGAAGCGAAGCGGATCTCCAGCTGTTGGCGGTCCACATAGGTCACGAAGGGCTGTCCGGTTGAGCCACTCGTTGCGATGCGGTGCATCTCGTGCTTGCGGTGGGTGTCGGCGAACATGTCCATATAGAGGTTGGCGCCGACATCGGCCTTGCTCAGCATGGGCAGTCTGGCCAGATCAGCAGGGGTGGTGATGTCACGGGGGTGCAGGCCGTGGTCCACGAAGAGGCGCCGGTAGTACGGCACGTGGACGTAGGCGTGCCACATCAATCGCTGGAGACGCCACGACTGCAACTCGAGGAGCTCCTCCGGCGAGAACCACTGGGTGCGATGCAGCGTCTCGTAGATGTTCTTGGTCTGGGGCCGGATTAACCAGGCATGCAGCGGCATCGACGCGAAGTAGGTGTCGAGCAGTACCCGGCGTGCGCCCCGATAGCCGTGAGCCGGAGACGTGCCGGGCGGCGGAGTCGCGTGCAGGGCCTCCACGGGGTGCCGTGACCCGCGGCCGAACTCGCCGACTCCATGCACGAGGTCAGTGAGGACATCGGCGTAGATCCGTGCCGACGGAGTTGCGTCGAGGAACGAGGTTCCAACCACGCGTGGTTGGAACAAGGTTTCGGTCTCCGCCACGGAGTAGCCCTTGGCTCGGGCGGCGACCCGAATGAAGGTCTGGGGGTACTTGTAGTCGTGCTTGAAATCGAGGATGTCGGCCAGGATCGCCCGCGGGGCCATCACGAAGCCGCTCTTGTTGTCGCGCGCGCGGTCGCCGAAGACCGTGTTGAGCACCATGTTGAGGCCGCGCGAGGAGATGAATCGGGCGTCGCGGTCCCATTGGATGGAGGAACGGAAGCCCTGAACCACGTGCACGTTCTTGGTGTGCAGTTCGATCCACAGGCGGGTGATCGCCTCGGGCGGGTTCTGCAGGTCGGCATCGATCAGGCACACGACATCGCCGACGGCGGTGTCGATGCCGGTGCGCCAGGCAGCGAACATGCCGGAGTTGGAGGCTTGTGAGATGCCCCGAACGAGACCGGGATGCTCAACCTCTGCGCCCTCAATCGCTGCCCAGGTGCCGTCGGTGGAGGCATCATCGACCAACAGCAGTTCGAACGTGACGCTCGCTGCTTCGAGGGTTTCGCGGGTTCGCCGAGCCAGTTCGGCAATATTGCCTTCCTCGTTGAAGCAGGGAGCGATCACCGTGAGGTCAACCCCCACACGGCCAGAGTCAGGTGGGTTCACGAGAGCAGACTGTTCCACGTTTTGGTCAGTCCCGTGGCCAGACTTGTGGTTGCATCCCATCCGATGACGCTGCGGCAGTGGGCGGGGTCGCCCGCTCGTACCGTGCCGGCGGTCCAGTCCGCGGGGACGTGTTCCGATGCCAGTTCCATACCGGTGACCGCGATCATCTCGGCGGTGAGGTGGTTGATGGTGCGAGATTGACCGGACGCGACGTTGACGACCTGTTCGCTGGCGTCACCGGTGGCGAGCATCCACAGTGCCTCGATGGCGTCGTCGACGAAGACGTAGTCGAGCATCTGCTCGCCGTCACCGCAGATCGTGGGCGAGAGCCCCGCTGCCAGGCGCTCGAAGTTGGTGACGATGACCGACTTGTAGCCGCCTTCAGCGTGTTGGCCGGGTCCGTAGACGAAGAACAGTCGAGCACAGTTCCAAGCCAGACCGTCTTCGAGTCCGACGGTGCGCAGCACGTGTTCCCCCATCAGCTTCGAGGCACCGTAGAGGGTGCGGGGGAGCGGTACGTCCTTCTCGTTCATGGGATCCGGGCCGACGCTGCCGTAGGCGTAGAGGCTGGAGGTGAACACCAGGCGCTGCACCCTCGCGCGGGCGGCGGCGCTGGCGAGGCGCCAAGTAGCGCCGACGTTCGTGGCCAGCAACTGGTCAGCAGTCACGCCGGGGGTGCGGTACTTGCGCGCCGCCAGGTGGAAGACGAGGTCGCAGCCCTCGAGCAGTCCGTCCCACTCCGAGTCCGTGAGTTCGGCAATGTCGCGCTCGACCAGGGAGCAGTCGGGCGGCAGCTCACCGAGGCGTCCGGTGAAGCCGGCATCCACGACAACCACCCGGTGTCCCAGGTCGCTCAAGAAGCCGACAAGTCGTCGGCCGATGAACCCTGCGCCTCCGGTGATGAGGACGTGCATCAGGCCTCCCTGTATCGGCGGCGTAGGCTAGCACCGCCCTGCGGCTCGGCCCCGCTCTTCCCTTCGTAAAGGACTCCGATGCGCGTCTTGGTCACCGGAGCCGCTGGCTTCATCGGCAGCCACGTCAGTGAGCGACTGGTTAACCAGGGGCACGAGGTGCTGGCTGTCGACTGCTTCCTGGAGGAGTCCTACCCGGCGGCAGAAAAGCGCGCCACCTGGCAACGAACCGTGTCGCTGCCGACTGTTCGGGGCATTGAGCTCGACCTGCGAAACGAGCTACCCGCCGGTCTGCTGGACGGCGTTGACGTGGTGGTCAACGAGGCGGCGATGCCGGGGCTGATGCGCAGCTGGAGCGATTTCTCCCTCTACTCGACCTGCAACGTGCATGTGGTGGAGCAGTTGGCGCGCGCCTGCACAGAGCAACAGGTGCACCTGATCCAGATCTCCACGTCCTCGGTCTATGGCCGGGAAGCGGTGGGGGACGAGTCCACACCGACGGCACCCAACTCGCCGTACGGTGTGACCAAGCTGGCGGCTGAGGAGCTGCTGCGGGCCTACGAGCGCAGTCGCGGCCTCGACTTCACGATCCTTCGTTATTTCTCCGTCTACGGCCCCAGACAGCGTCCCGACATGGCCTACCGGCTACTCATCGATGCCGTGGCGGGCGGTAGCGAGCTCAAGATCTACGGCGACGGACTTCAGACCCGGTCCAACACCTACGTCGGTGACTGCGCCGAGGCCACCGTCGCGGCCGTCCTGCGACGCCCTGTCGGCGCAACGATCAACATCGCCGGCCCCGAACGAGCCACCCTTCTCGACGCGATCCACTACATCGAGGAGCACGTCGGTCAGCAGGCCAAGCTGGTGTATCGCGATCCGCGTCCCGGCGACCAGCGCCACACCGGCGGCGGCATCGAGAGGGCAGCCGAACTTCTCGACTGGCGGCCCGGCACCGGCCTGCGGGACGGACTGGCCGCGCAGGTTGCCTGGCAGCTTTCTGAGCGTTCCTGACCTACTGGTCTCAGGCTAGGGCAGCACGAATTCCTCGAACGGCCGATCGCAGTCGACCTTGAGCGTGGGCCGCGTCAGCGCCCGCAGGTGGTAGACGCGGTAGGACCCACAGGCGATCGAGACGAGCTCGTAGTCCTCCAGTAGCTCCGTGCGGACTGCGCGAGTGCCGGACTCCGACCACGTGTCCAGCCGCGCGAACTGGACGAACCAGGTCGGAGCATGGGGACCCGTAAGCAACTTCTCGAGATCTGCCAGTTCCGGGTCGAGGGTGCGCATCGGCAGCGACCAGAGGTGTTCGTAGGGTGAGCGCAGGCCGCTGGCCCACTGGATGTCAGCCCGGCCGCCGTAGACGACCAACGTGTCACCCGGCTGAGCCGCCTCGCCGATGGCGCGCCCGGTGTAGAACTCCTTCGGCGAGTAGTCGCGGATCTCCCGCAGCCACGCGGCGACCGAGACGGCCGAGCTGCCTACGGCGAAGACGACGATGCCGTAGGTGAGAGTGCTGGCCACTCGTCGCCACCGGTGTCGCAACGACTGGTCATCGACCAGTAGCAGGCTCAGCACCAGGACCATGGGCGCGATCGGCACGAGCAGGTAGGTACGCCAATAGCTGCCGGAGAGGAACACGCCGGCCAGGTCGACGACCAGCATGGCGCTCACCGCGAGCGTCAGCGCTGTCTGGCTGCGCAGCAGTCGAGGCAGTCGCAGGACGTACCACAGCGCCAAGCAGGCGAGCCCGGTCACGAGCGCGACCACGAGCAGCGTCTGCAGGCGGGAGGCAACGACCGCAGACGGCTGCGAGGCCAGGACGGAGTTGGCGTCGATCCGGAAACCGAGGATGACGTAGCCCAGCGTCGAGAGGCGGACGCCTGCGAGCAGGCACCACCCGATCGTCGCCACTACGGGAATCAGCGCCCCCGCGATCGCCGCCGCGGCCAGTCGTGCGGCATCACCTCGATCGAGCCGAGCGGTGGCAACCGAGGCCACCAGCAGCACACCGCCGAAGACAAGGCCGCCGAACAGGTTCTGCTTAAGACCGAGTGCGAGCACTCCGGCGGCACCGGCGAGGAGACAGCGCACCCACGAGCGATCGAGCAGGCCACTGAGCGAGAGCCAGCACGACGCCATGATGAGGGGCAGGCCGAGGATCTCGCCCTTGGCGGAGACCGAGTCGATCGCAGCATTCGCGGTCAGGGCTGCGGCCGCGACGGCCGCCCAGGCCGCGATCCGGTCGACCTCGCGAGCGCCGGCGTACTCCCCGAGTCGGCGCGCCGTCGCGGCGGCGGCCAGCACGAACAGGGCAACACCGAGGGCAGCAATGATCCGGATGAAGTACGGTCCGCCGATCCAGTCGCTGAGTTTGAACAGGGCGATGATCTGCGGCGGACGGTCCACCCAGTAGGTGCCGAAGATGCTGTCCGGTTCCGGCTGCCAGGCCCGAGCCACCAGCAGGAAGCCCGCTTCGTCGGGGCGCAACGGCCACCGGGCGGAGGGAAGCCGGCCCAGCACCGCAGCGATCATGGCCAGCACGACGACCCACCGCGATGACGGACGCGACAGGTTCACGAGCCCATCATGGATGGTCGGGGGCTACACCTGACAAGTCCCCGCCATCGGTGGTCGTAGACTTCCCGTGTGGAGATCCCTGAGAAGTTTGCATCGCTGGGCCTCACCTACGACGACGTGCTGCTGCTGCCGGGCGAGTCAGATCTCGCGCCCTCAGACATCGACACCACGTCGCGGCTGACCCGGGAGATCTCGCTGAAGATCCCGCTCATCAGTGCCGCGATGGATACCGTGACCGAATCGCGGATGGCCATCGCCATGGCCCGCGAGGGCGGCATCGGCGTCCTCCACCGCAACCTCTCGGTCGAGGACCAGGCCTACCAGGTCGACCTGGTCAAGCGGACCCAGACGGGAATCATCTCCAACCCGGTCACGATCGGTCCGGACGCGACCCTGGAGGAGTTGGACCGGATCTGCGGTGAGTATCGCGTCTCGGGTCTGCCCGTCGTCGATACCGACAATCGACTGATCGGCATCATCACCAACCGCGACCTGCGCTTCACCCCGCTGGCCGAGTGGGCCACCACCAAGGTCGACGAGATGATGACGCCGATGCCACTGATCACCGGCGGGTCCGGCATCTCCCGCGAGGACGCCACCGCCCTGCTGCGCCAGCACAAGCGTGAGCGGCTGCCCCTCATCGACGACGCCGGTCACCTGACGGGCCTGATCACCGTCAAGGACTTCGTCAAGGGCGAACAGTTCCCTCATGCCTCCAACGACGCGGACGGCCGGTTGCTGGTGGGCGCCGCGATCGGCTACTTCGGGGATGCCTGGGAGCGGGCCACCACGCTCGTTGAAGCGGGGGTCGACGTCCTCGTCGCGGACACCGCCCACGGGCACGTGCACCTGCTGCTCGACATGGTCAGGCGGATCAAGGCGGACCCAGCGACTCGTCACGTCCAGGTCATCGGCGGCAACGTAGCCACCCGAGCGGGCGCACAAGCGTTCGTGGACGCGGGAGCGGACGCGGTCAAGGTCGGTGTCGGGCCCGGCTCGATCTGCACCACGCGCGTGGTCACCGGCGTCGGTGTTCCGCAGGTCACCGCGATCTACGAAGCCTCCTTGGCGGCTCGTCCGGCCGGGGTGCCGGTCATCGCCGATGGCGGAATGAAGTACTCCGGGGAGATCGCGAAGGCGATCGTGGCCGGCGCCGATTCGGTCATGGTGGGATCCATGCTCGCGGGTTGTGAGGAATCGCCCGGCGAGGTGGTCTTCGTCAACGGCAAGCAGTTCAAGTCCTACCGAGGCATGGGTTCGCTCGGGGCGATGAGCAGCCGTGGCAAGAAGTCCTACTCCAAGGACCGTT
>JARICB010000395.1 GCA_029264225.1 Nocardioides sp.
GAGGTTCGCCGGCAGACAGGCCGATCTCGCGCTGGGCCATTGCGACGCGGGTCAGGCTGTCCATCATCAGCACGGCATGGCGGCCCTCGTCGCGGAACCATTCGGCAATGCGAGTAGCGACGTGTGCCGCACGGAAGCGGACGGCCGGCGGCTCGTCGGCGGTCGCAACGACCACGACGGACCGAGCCAGACCTTCGGGACCGAGGTCGTTCTCGATGAACTCGCGGACCTCGCGGCCACGCTCGCCGATCAAGGCGATGACGCTGACCTCGGCGCTGGTGCCGCGAGCGATCATCGACAGCAGGCTGGACTTGCCGACGCCTGAGCCGGCCATGATGCCGAGTCGCTGGCCGCGACCGCAGGCGACGAGCCCGTCGAGTACGCGCACGCCGAGGCCGACCTGACGATTGATGCGCGCCCGTTCGAGAGGGGCTGGGGTGGCGTGCTCGACCCCGACCATCTCCAGGCCGGCCGGCAACGATCCATCGAGGGGGCGGCCGAGACCGTCGAGGATCCGGCCGCGCAGTGCGTCACCGACGCCGATGCGCAGCGGGGCGCCGGTGCCGTGGACGGGGTCACCGCGTCGGAGCCCGGCGGTCGAGGCCAGGGGGAGGGTGATCAGGCCGTCGCGGTCGCTGGCTACGACCTCCAGCGGGACCCGGTGGGCCCCTTGGACCTCCAGCAGGTCGCCGACGGCGGCGCGAACGCCCACTACCCGGACCTGGAGGCCGACGAGCTGATCGATCCGACCGTGGGTCAGGGGATGCACGGACGCCACGGCTTGGTCGCGTAGGGCACCGGTAAGGCGGCTCATCGCAGTTCCTCCGTCCGGTCCGGGGCCAGCACATCGGTAAGCCGTTCCAGGGCGGTGCTCATCCGCAGGTCGATCACGGTCTCGTCGGACTCGATGATCGCGTCGGCGGGCGCCAGTGACGGATCGCCGATCACAGCCACGCCGAGAGCGGCCAGGTCGGAGACGGCCCCGGTCTCGACCAGGGCCGGGTGCAGCCGGACCGACACGGTAGGGCCGGGTGGCGCGGCCGCCAGCGCGCGACGTACGACCTGGACGCCGGGGTCGGCCAGGACGGACAACTCGTGGCCCAACAACTCGTGGGTCACTGCCAGGGCCAGATCGGTGGCCTGTTCGGCAACGCTGTCGCAGATCGCGGAGACTGCCTCGTGCAGCCCGGCCGCTGCCCGGACGAGCGCGTCGATGGCCGCCTGGTGCTCACCCTCACGGCGTTGCTCGGCGGTCCGGACGAGTTCGTCGGCCACCCGAGCGGCTGCTTCTGCCTCACTCGCAGCAGCGCGACGTCCTTGGGCCCACCCCACCGTGTATCCCTGAGCGCGTGCTGCCGAGCGAGCGCGCTCGGCCAACAGGTCGAGGCTCTCCTCGGTCGCGGTATCTCCGAGGATGCTGTCGTCGCCCAGTCGGGTCCACAGACCGGTCCGCAGCTCGGGTCGGGGGGCCGGCCGGGCCACACCCGGGTTCGCGATGGCGATGTCAGTCGACGAGTTCATCGTCGTTCCCTCGCCGTACCAGGATCTGGCCCTGCTCCTCGAGCTGACGGATGGTGCGGATGATCCCCTGCTGTGCTTCCTCGACCTGGGTCAGGCGCACGGCACCAAGAAGGGAGACCTCCTCGAGGAGGTTCTCCGAAGCGCGACTGGACAGGTTGTTGGTGATCTTGTCGCGAACCAGCTCACTGACACCCTTGAGGGCCAGTGCCAGGTCGGACTTGTCGACCTCGGCAAGGACCTGCTGCACGGAGCGGTCGTCGAGGGTCACGATGTCCTCGAACATGAACATCCGGCTGCGCACCTCGTCGGCGAGCTCGGCGTCGAGTGACTCGAGTCCTTCCACGATCTGTCGCTCGGTGGCCCGGTCCGATCGGTTGATGATGTTGACCAGGGGGTCCACACCGCCGACCCGGGACATCTCGGTGGGCTGGAGGACGGTCGAGAGCTTGCGCTCCAGGACTGCTTCCACGGCTCGGACGTTCTCGGGGCTGGTCCGGTCCATGACCGCGATCCGGTGGGCCACCTCGGCCTGCTGGTGTGAGGGCAGGCCGGAAAGAACCAGGGATGCCTTCTCTGCCGGCATGTGGGCGAGCACCAGTGCGATCACCTGAGGGTGCTCCTCGGAGATGAACGAACGCAGTTGGGCGGGATCTGCGCGGTGCAGGAACTGGAAGGGCATCTGCACTGCCGCAGCCTGGAGCCGCTCGATGATCTCGGCGGCACGCTCGACGCCCAGGGATTCCTCCAGGACGCTGCGGGCGAATCCGAGACCGCCCTGCGCGATGTTGCTCCGGGCGCGAGCCATCTCGCGGAACTCGTGCAGCACGCTGTCGCGTTCGCCGCGGCTGACCGAGTCGAGCCGGGCGATCTCGGCGGTGACGGCTTCGACCTCCGGGTCGGAAAGGAGCCCCAGGATGGAGGCGGCCTTGTCCCGACCGAGCTGGATCAGCACAATAGCGGCCTTGCGGACGCCGAGCGGGGTGACAGGGGTCGTAGTCACGGGCGTTCCACCAGCCATCCACGTAGCAGGGTTGCGACTTCCTCGGGCTGACGCTCCACCAGGGCGACGAGTTCGGAGCGGAGCACCTGTTCCTCATCGATGGCTTCGCTCTCCTCCAGCGCCGCGAGGGCGATGGAGGTCTCCTCGAAGGCCTGGTTCTGGGACCGGTCGGCCGCTTCCTGACGCAACTGCTCAACGATCTGGGCGGCTGCGAGTTCGCGGGCCCGGGCGCGGGAACGGTTGATCCGCCACAGGATGGCCAGCAGGAGCAGAACCCCGGCGCCGATCACGAGGTTGCGGATCAAGTCCACCAGCGCGGAGCGTTCCTCGGCCTTGCGGGCCTCGGCGAGCGCGGCTGCCGCGTCCTCGTCAGCGCTGCGATCGAACGGCATGGCCGAGACCTGCACGGTGTCACCGCGCTCGGTGTCGATTCCGACGGCTGCCTGGACCAGGTCCTGGATCTCGTTGGCGCTGACCGCGGTGGCGGAGCCGGCGTCGACGACGACGGCAACGTGCAGCGAGTTGACCTTCCCGGGAGCGTTCTCGCGGTGCTCCACGGTGGTGTCGACGGCGTTGTCGCGGGTCGAGGACTTCTTGCGATAGTTCAGGTCGCCGTTGTTGGCGGTGCCGAGGTTGCCCATCTGGCCGTCGGGCCCGACCACACCGGTGGCGGAGGCGCCGGACGCGGGGCCGTCGTAGGTCTCGTTGTTGTTGGTCTCCGACAGCGGCGGCTGCTCGGGCAGGCCGCGGTACTTCGTGGTCTCCGAGACCGCCTTGTCGAAGTCGAGGTTGGCGGTGACCTGCACGGTGTTGTTCTCCGGGCCGACGACTCGGTCCAGCATCGTCTTGATCCGGGCGACCATCTCCTTCTGGAACTCACCGACCTGCTGGGCGCGGCTGCCGGAAGCGATGCCGCCTTCGCCGTCGCTGGCCGAGAGCACTTGACCGGTGGCATCTGCGACGACCACCTGGTCGGTCTTGAGACCGTCGACACTGGAGGCGACCAGGTGGGTCACGGCCTGCACCTGGTCTGCAGCGAAGCTGGCGCCGGGCTGGACGTCGACGAGCACCGAGGCGGTTGTCGGCTCCTGCTCGTCGGCGAAGACCTGCTTGGGCGGCATCGCCAGGTGAACGACTGCGGTGTTGACTCCCTCGATGGACTCGATGGTCCGGGCCAGCTCACCCTCCATGGCGCGCTTGAAGTCGGTCTGTTCCTTGAACTGTGACGTGGACAGATCCTGGCCGTCGAGCAAGGAGTAGCCGTCCTTGTTGCTGGCCGGCAGGCCCTTGCCGCTGAGGTCGATGCGAGTCTTGTAGACCTGATCGCGCGGGATCATGATCGTCGAGCCGCCGTTGGTCAGCTCGTAGGTGACTCCGCGAGCATCCAACTCCATGATGACCGAGGAGGCGTCCGCGGGCGCCAGGTTGGCGAAGAGCGGGGCGTAGTCGGGTGCCACGACCCAGCGCACGACCATGGTGGCTGCGACGAGGAGGGCAGCGACGCCGACGACAGCGGTGATCCGCTGGCTCGCGTTCCAGGTGGTGAACGCGTCCTTCAGGCGGGTTCCCGCCGTATTCAAGGTGTGCCTCATCCGATGGGCATCCGAATGATGTCGTTGAACGCTTCAAGGGCGCGGTTGCGCACTGCCACGGTGAGCTGAGCGGTCACCGCTGCCTCGGTCGCGGCGATCGTGTAGTCGTGCATGTTGCTCAGATCGCCGGTTGCGGCCTGCACAGCAAGGTCGTCGGCCCGGTCCTGGATGCCTTCGAGGCGATCCAGGTGATCGATCAGCAGGTCGCCGAAGGCCTGACCGGAAGAGGCCGAGGCGGGTGCGGTCGTCGCCGCGGCGTCGAGGCTGGTCGGGGCGGTGACACCCAGGGCGCCGGAGAGGGCGCCTAGTGCCTCGATGGGGGCAATGGGCATGTCAGGCACGTCCGATCTGAAGGGCGCTCTGGTAGGTCTCTTGGGCGTTCTTGGTGATCTGGACCGACGCCTGGTAGCCACGCTGCGCCATGACCAGCTGCGTCATCTGGCTGGACATGTCGACTTCGGGCATCCGGATGTTGCCGTCCGCGTCGGCCAACGCGTGTTCGGGGGCCTGGACGACCCGGCCCTCGGGGTCGCTGAAGGCCAGACCGGCTACGTTGACGCCGCCGTCGGCGCGGGCACCGGCGATGACCATCTGCGCCTGGAACGCATCCTGGTCGGTGCTACGTGCGGTGTTGACGTTGGCGATGTTGTGGGCCAGGGCATCCATCCACGTCTGGTGCATGCCCAGCGACGAGCCGGCGATGCGCAGCGTGTTGAACATGTCGCCGCTCACTGGCCGGTCGCCATCGTGCGGATGAGGGAGAACCGGTCGGAGACCGCCCGGGTGGCCAACTGGTACTGGAACTGGGTCTGCACCGAGGCCATGACCTCTTTACGGAGGTCGACGTTGTTGCCGTTGGCACCTACAGGAGTGTCGGTAGGTACGACGCTCGGGCGCAGGCCCGCTCCGGATGTACCGTCGGCGGACTGGGTCCGCAGTTCGGCCTCGAACAGAACGCTGCGAGCCCGGAACCCCGGGGTGTCGACGTTCGCGATGTTGTTGGCGATGACGTCTTGGCGGATGGAGAACCCGTCGAGGGCAGACTTCAGCAGGGCGCCGACGGGATCGGTGATGGACATGGGCACGGTTGAGCCTTCTGTTCGTGCGATGCCGATCCGTCGGCGAGTGCGAGCAGTCCGTGCTCAAGATGTTCTTCGGCGCAGCGCGCCGAGAGTTGAGGCAAAGTCGAAAACTTCTCAGGCGAGGACGATGGAGACCCGGCCGGTGCCGTAGCCACCGATCGTGACTGACAGGTCCTGACGGAGGCCGAGGGTCAGCGTGTGGGCCAAGATGTTGGCCGGAATGGGATCACCCGCCGGGTGCAGGTCATAGAGCCGCAGATGCCGCGCGCCCTCGGCGTTGAACAGCGATGCGGCGATGTTGAGGACCTCGTAGAGGTTCTCTCGCAGGGTCTCATCGAGGATTCCGCGGGTGATGGACTTCTCGGCGGTCGGAGGCGTCGCCAGACCGAGGGCGGCGCCCGCGTAGCAGGACATCTCCAGGTCGCACACGACGACTGCCGAGACGCGCATGCTGTCATCGACGTACAACGCCACCGACGCCGGAAGACGCGGGCCGGGAAGTAAGGGTGGCGCGGGAGCGATCTCGATATCGCGATCGAGCAGGCCGACCAGCATTTCGCGGATCTCTGCGGTGCTCGGCAGATGGCTGCTCATCAGGCACTCCCGAGGGTTTCACGCAGGGTCTCGGCGAACACGTCCGGAGTGAACGGCTTGGCGATGAGGAACTGCGCGCCGCTCGAAGCTGCTCGGGTACGCATCTCCTCCGAGCCTTCAGAGGTCACGAAACCGAACGGCACGGTGGAGCCGCTGCTGCGCAGGCTTACCAGCATGTCGATTCCGTTCATGGTCGGCATGTTCCAGTCGGAGAGGACCAGGTCCGGCTTGAGGGCCAGGGCCTTCTCCAGACCTTCTTGGCCGTTCTCCGCTTCGACCAACTCGTGGCCACCCCAGCCTGCTTGCCGCAGGGTACGGATCACGATCTGGCGCATCACTCGGCTGTCATCGACGATGAGGATCTTCACAGGGACGCCCTTTCGGGTTGGATCGGTTCGGTTGAAACGCTGATGTGGACCGGTTCGAGGCCCCAGTTCAGTCCCAGGAGCAGTCGGGCGTCGATGCCGACGACCGGTGACGGGGCGAAGGGGCCGATGACACGGGGAAGGGAAAGTCTGCTGGACGAAGGCAGCATCGACTTGACGTTGCCGCCCACGATGTTGGCGAGCTCGCCGATCGCGTCGGTGAGGTCGTCGTCGTCGACCGGCGTGTCCGCCGTAAGGCCGAGCATGTTGCGAGCAATCCGCTCGGCACCGGACTGGGTCACGGCGATCTGAACGATGCCGGGGTGGTCGCCTTCGATGGCGACCGCGCCCGTCCACCCTTCGATCTTGACGACGGCGCTCGGGACCAGCGGCAGATCGGGGTCCAGGAATGTGGCCCAGACCTCCTCCGCGACAAGACGCACGTCGTCGGGGCGGACCAAGGCAGCGGCGTTGTCGGGGGCGAGCATGATCATCCGGGTGCCTCCGTCGCGACCAGGCCGAGGAGGGCGAACTTCTCGGCAATCGCCTCGGCGGTGAACGGCTTGATGACGTATTCGTGTGCCCCAGCAGCGAGGGCGCGCACGATCTGACCGTGCTCGCTCTCCGTGGTCACCATCATCAACATCATCTGACGCCACTCGGGCCTTGCTCGGACCTGGGTAACGAAGGTCAGTCCATCCATGACTGGCATGTTCCAGTCGATCAGGCACAGATCGGGCACCCCCTCGGCGAGGGCATCGAGTGCCTGCTGGCCGTCGCCGGCTTCTCGCACCGCGAAGCCGAGGCTGGTGCAGATCCGGCGAAGGATCGAACGCATCACGCGCGAGTCATCGATGATCAGGACTTCCATGCCAGGGCTCCTGTCAACGGGAGGTGAGAAGTGAGGTGGGCCACTTGGGTGTCCTTGGGGTTGGTGATCGGGCGGAACACCTGTGCCCGGCCGACCGACTCGCGCGACCAGTGGTGGGCCGCGTCGACAGCGGTCTCCGCCGAGCCGAGGACCAGCCAGCCGTCATCGGCCACGGTCGGACGGAGTCGCTGGAGCACGTCCTGCTGGGTCTTGACGTCGAAGCAGGGGAGCACGTTGCGGAGAAAGACGATGTCGAAGCATGGCAACACCGGGAACGGGGCCGCCAGGTTGAGGTGCTGGGTGCGAACCATGGAGCGCAGGTCGCGGTGCACCCGCCAGGTGGCGCCGGTGCGTTCGAACCAGCGAACCAGGGAGGTCGCGGGGAGGCCGCGGTTCATCTCCACTTGGCTGAAGCGTCCGTCATCTACCCGCTTGAGCATGGCGGTGGAAACGTCGGTGGCCAGAATTTCGACCTGCCAGTCAGCCGGAAGCAGCTCGCGACACAGCATCGCAATGCTGTAGACCTCCTGGCCGCTGGAGCAGGCGGCCGACCAGATACGCAGGCGCTTGCCTCGAGCCCGGTCCGCGATCATCCGCGGCAGGATCACCTCGGAGAGTGCCTTGAAAGGCACGCTGTCGCGGAACCATGACGTCTCGTTGATCGTGAGGGAGTCGAGGATCAGCGTCCGCTCAACGGGGTCGGTAAGGTATCGGGCGACGTAATCGTCCACGTCGCGGCAACCGCGCGCACCGGCCAACGGCAACAGGGCGGCCTCGATGAGGTGCTCCTTGCCGGTGCCGTAGACCATCGCCGTCTCGCGACGTACGACGTCGGCGACGAGCCTGGAGGTCAGCGGAGCAATGGGCACGACTGCCCTATCGGTCGGAAAGTGGCAGGACTGAGGAATCCTCTGTTCTTCGTGACCTGGTTCACTTTCGGCCTGACTTCGCACTTCGTGGTGGCGCTGCCGTCCTGCCGATCGGCCCAGTGCAACGGAGGGTGATCGTCGTTGACGACTCCACCGTTGTCGGTAGAAGCATCGGGGCGGCGCTCAGGCGTGCGTGTCGACGTACAACGGCCGCGCGTGGTCTCGGGTCGCGCGGTCGACCTGATCGGCATAACCGGCCTGAGCGCGGGTCTCGCGCATTCGCGCCGACAGCATCGCTGCCACCTCGCGCTGGTTGTTGAGGAGAGTCATCGCTCGCTCTTCCACCGAGGGCGGCATCGGTGGCATGTCGTTCAACGGCGTCCACGCGAGGGCGTCCATGGGGGAGTCCGTGTCGGGGTCCGCCAGCTGGGCAAGAGCCAGGTTCAGGTCCCGCTCCAGCTCATCGAGCACCTGGGTCCAGGCCCGGTGCGGCGATTGCGTGGTCATGCGATCGCCGAGGGGGACGACTCGGCCACGACCATGGCGGCGTCGCGCCAGGTCTCCTGGATCTGGGTAGCGAGGTGGAGGCAGTCCTCCATGACGTTCAGGTCGCGCCCGACATTGGCGCGGACCAGGGAGGAGTGCAGGAACGAGTAGAGGGAGGCGAGCGCAGCGGCACCCGACCAACCGTCCGGGCGCAGGCTGGCCTGCAGTTCCATCACGATGTCTTGTGCGTGCAGCAGGTGTTCGTGAGCGGGAGCATCGGCACGGCGGGCCTGCACCGCCCGCTGGATGTCGAGCACGAGCCGATCGCAGAGCATCACGAGCAGTGTGCTCGGGGATGCGGTGACGACGGACGAAGAGAGGTAGGCGCCGCGGACATTGGGGCTCATGGTTCCTCCGGTCAACTCTTGTTCAAGGCGGACAGTTGGCCGGCGAGCCAGTTTCCCTGGTTCTGGAGGGCGTTGAGGGCAGTCTCCATGGCCGAGTATTGGCGCGACAGCGTGGACTTGCGCATCTGCAGCCGCACGTCCCAGGCCTCGATGCTCTTTCCCAGCGAGGTCACCACGGACTCGCGGCCCTTGATGGCCGTGGAGACCGAACCGGTGGTCGGGTTGCTCGCGGCGCCGGCCAGTTGGCTCAGGCGGGTGGCCCAGCCGTTGTCGGCACCGGCGCCGGTGAACATGGCCTGGACGGCCACCGGGTCGGCGGCGAGGGCGGCGCTCAACTTGGTTTCGTTGAGTTCAAGGCGGCCGAACTGGGTGATCTGAATACCGAGGTCGCTCAGCGAGCCACCGCCCGGCACCCGTAGGGAGTCGAGGATCTGGTCGCGAAGGCCTCGTGCGGTGGGGTCGCCGGCCAGTTTTCCTGCCTTGGCGCCGATACCGCCGGTCTGTTCAGCGATGAAGTCGAGGAGGCCGTTGACCTGGTCGACGAAGCCCTTGATCGTGGCCTGGGCGGTGCTGTCGTCCCGCTTGAAGGCGACGCTCGCCGTGCTACCGATCACGGTGTCGTCGGACAGCGTGATCGAGACGCCGGGGACCAGGTCGGTGAAGGTGTTGCTCGCCGAGGTCACGGTAATGCCGGTGCCAAGAGAGATCCGGGCATCGGAGCCGGCGCGCGCGGTGGATCCGCCCAACAGGGCAGAGCCGTCGGTGTTGGTCAGGCTGAAGTCGGAGGCCGCGCCGGTTGCATCGGAGGTGACCAGCAGCTGGTAGGTGCCGGGTCCGGTACGGACGGCTGCGGCGGTGACGCCGGCGCCGGCATTGTTGATCGCAGCGACAACGCTGGACAGGGTGCCGTCACCGGCATCGATGTCCTGCACGGTGCCGTCAAGCAGATCGAGGCGCACCTTGTTGGTCGCATCGGTGACGACATCACTCAGAGCGGCGGGCTGGCTGAACCCGAGTTGATGGGGGCGCGCCACCTGTTCGGTAGTGACCGACAGTTGGCCGCTGGTAGCCGAGGGGGAGATCTTGACGGCGACCTTCGGGTCGCTCGAGGTAGCCACCAGGGCTGCCCACTTGGCCGGAGTCGCAAGGCTCTTGGCAGCGGACTCGAAGACGGCCAGACGCGTGTTCAATCCGCGTAGCGTGGTGATCACGGATTCTTGCGCGGCTTGTTGGATCTGCAAACGCTTGCGGGGGATGGCTTCCAACTGCATGAGCTGGTCCACGATGTTGGCGGTGTTCAGACCGGTCGCGTCGATGCTGGCCATGTGTTCCTCCGGGGGTCTCACAATGATGCGGGGGTGCGGAGTTGTCGGACAGCGCCTGACAAGGGTCCACGGATGCCCCTGGGAGGCGGGGGGGCCTCCCAGGGGCGGTGGTCAAGCGATAGGCGAAGGCCTACCGATCGAGTGATCAGCGCAGGAGCTGGAGAACGCCCTGCGGTGCCTGGTTGGCCTGGGCCAGCATGGCGGTGCCCGCCTGCGACAGGATCTGCGCGCGGGTGAAGTTCATCATCTCGCTCGCCATGTCGGTGTCGCGGATACGGCTCTCGGACGCGGACAGGTTCTCCACCGCGACGTTGACGTTGTTGATGGTGTGCTCGAGGCGGTTCTGCATCGCACCGAGACCGGAACGGGCCGTGGAGATGGCCTTGATCGCGGTGTCGACCGTGCCGGTCGACGCCTGGGCGATGGTGTGGTCAGTCACTGCGAGCGCAGCGATGCCCGCGACGGCGGTCTTGACGTCCGTGAGCGAGACCGTGATCGCCGAGTTGGCGTTGCCGTCCGCGCCGACCTGGAAGTTCAGGGTCGCGACGGAACCGTCGAGCAGCTTCGTGCCGTTGAAGTTGGTCGAGTCAGAGATACGCGTGAGCTCGGTGCCCAGGCTCGCGATCTCCGTGGCGATGTTGGCGCGTGCCTCGGTGCTGTTCGAGTCGTTGGCACCCTGGACGGTCAGGTCACGCACACGCTGCAGGATCGCGTGCACCTCGGTCAGTGCGCCTTCATCGGTCTGGACGACCGAGATGCCGTCCTGAGCGTTGCGAGCAGCCATCTTGAGACCACCGACCTGCGAGCGCAGGCCCTCGGAGATCGCCAGACCGGCAGCGTCGTCGGCGGCACGGTTGATGCGGAAACCGCTGGAGAGCTTCTCCAGCGACTTGCTCATCTGGCCCTGCGTGATTGACAGGTTGCGGTACGAGTTGAACGCGTCGATGTTCTGGTTGATACGGAGACTCATGGTGGATCCCTCCTGGATGCGAGTCGAGTTCTAGCCAGCCCGTCCGTGGGCTTCACACACACCCATCGGCGGCTCCGGGGCCACCTTGAGGGATTCGGTGTATTGAATTTCGATTTTTCCGTGCGGGCTTGACTCAGCCTGCGGAGGCGATCGGATGGAGCGTCTCCGGCGGACGACGGGTAGCCGCGTAGGCGCCCATCGCCGGACGCGTTCCGGTTCCGGTCGCGTGCCGAGCTGCGACCGCGTCGAAATACGCCGTACGGCGTCGGTCTGCCCGCCCGCCCTCGCGGGAGTGAGCAGTCACCATCTCAGGGGAGAGTTGGGAGTTGATGCCGTCACGCAGGAGGACGAGTGCCTCGGCGCGGATCTGCGAGATGCGCGACTCGGTGACACCGAGGGCTTCGGCAATCTCGGCCATCGGGCGCTCGGCGATGAAGTACTGCTCCACGACGGTGCGCAGGCGCTCGGGCAACTCGGCGATGGCCTCGACCAGATAGGCGAGGCGCTCCTTGTGCTCGAGGTGCTGCTCGGGGGTAGGGGTGTTGCTGGCGAAGTTCTCCGTCAGGTCTGAGTCGTCTCCGGCCTGGAGAGACAGGATGCTCGCCCGAGCCACGTCGTCGCTGTTGGCCACGACCTCTTCCACGGCCAGGCCGGCAGAGGCGGCGACCTCGGCGTCGGTAGCGGGTCGACGCAACGCCGCCGCGAGTTGGGCGCGAGTCGCGTCCAGATCGCGTGCCCGGCGACGAACCGAGCGCGAGGCCCAGTCCACGCTGCGCAGATCGTCGAGCAGCGCACCCCGGATCCGGGTCGATGCATAGCGGGAGAAGGGGACTCCTCGAGACTCGTCGAAGGAGTGGGCGGCTTGGACCAGCGCGAGCAGGCCAGCAGAGGAGAGGTCATCCCGGTTGACGTGGGAGGGAACCCTGCTCATGGTCTCGCGGACGATGTGTCCGACGAGGGCAGTGTTGGCGCAGATCAATTCATCCACGGCGCCATCGCGGTTGTGTGGGGGGGGCACGCACACAGTCTGGGCGCCTGTCAACGACTTGTCCCCAATATGGATGAATTCGCTGCGCGGTGTGATGGACGACTCCTTCGTGGAAATCCTCAGCAACGGCTCCCGGCGGTCGAATAGATGGGTCCAAGCCCAAGATCGACCCAAGGTGGTGCCCTGCGTTGGAGAAGCTGTCGCTAATCCTGTGGCGAGAACGTGAGCTGCTCGAGACGCTCCAATATCGGCTCGAAGTCGAGCAGTTGGTGATGGCCAGCGGCCGCACCTCCTGGCTCATGCGTGCCGCCGCCGACGTGGAATCGGTGCTGGAGGACATTCGGCTGACCGAGGTCATGCGTGCCGCCATCGCCGACGAGGTCGCCGCCGAGTTCGGGCTCGAGCCGAACCCGAGCCTGAGTTCGCTGATCGAGCACGCTCCCGAACCGTGGTCGGAACTGCTCGCCGAGCACCGCGCCGCCTTTGCTGCCACCACGACCGAGATCAGCCGGCTGGCCGAGGGAAATCGGATGCTGATCTCGGCGGGCTACCTCTCCGCCCGTGAGGCGCTGTTCAACATCGGCGGCAGCGCCGCTACCTACACCCCGGACGGCACCACCAGCCAGGAGCCGGCCCGGGCTGCCCTCATCGACTGGAGCCTGTAATGAGTGGGACCTTCTCTTCCTTCAACACCGCCCTGAGTGCCCTGCGATACCAGCAGGTGTCGATGGAGATCGCCAGTTCCAACCTGGCCGGCATGGGGACTGCGGGCTACATCAGGCGTCGTGCCCTTGCCGAGACGACCGGCACTGCCGCCGTGCCGGCCCTCTGGTCGCGGTCCACCGAGGTCGGTAATGGCGTGCGTGCCTCCGGTGTGCAGCGGATGTCCGACCCGTTCCTGGATGCCAGGTCTCGTCGTGAGCACTCCACGCTCGGTTTCCTGGCGACTCGGGCCGAGGTGCTGGCTCGCGTGGAGGCCGGCATCGCCGAGCCGGGAGCAACCGGTGTCTCCGCGGCCCTCTCCGGGCTGCGCTCTTCGTTCCAGGACCTGGTCAATGCGCCCAGTCAGGACGCCGCCCGAGCCCAGGTGCTCAACGCCAGCTCCCGCGTGGCCGACGCGCTGCGTGTCCAGGCTCGAAACATCGAGAGCGAAGCCGGGGACCAGCGCGGCAAGGTGCTGGTGCTGACCAAGGAGGTCAACGACCTGGCCGCCGACCTGGCGTCGCTCAATGAGCGCATCTCCCTTGCCAAGGCCAGTGGAGTCGATACCAACCTCCTCCTCGACAGTCGGGATCAGATCGGCCATCGTCTTGCCACCCTGACCGGTGCCAGCGCCACGCTGCGCAACGATGGTGGTATGGACCTGAGCCTTGGGGGGCAGAGCCTGGTGGACGGCAAGGTCGCCTCCGTGCTGGCCGTCGCGAGTGGCGTGACCCCGACGGGTGACGCCGATGGCGCCCCGGTCACCTTCACTGTCGGCGGTGTCGCCGTCAGCGGCGTCTCGGGAGTCATGGGCGGCACTGCCGAACTGCTCTCCACCACGTTTCCCGCTCACCTGGCCGGACTCAACGACATCGCCAAGAAATTGGCCGATCAGCTCAATGCCCAGCACGCCCTC
>JARICB010000451.1 GCA_029264225.1 Nocardioides sp.
GCTGGTCCGCCGGCCGGCTGATGGTCTTCGACATCGGCGGCGGGTCGCTCGAGATCGCTGCTGGCCCCGACGAGGCCCCAGAGGTCGCCCGGTCGTTGCCCTTGGGGGCGGCCCGGCTGGCTCCCTCCACGCTCGGCGGCGAGTGGCTCGACGACGAGACGCTACGACGGTTGCGTAGGCAGATCCGGGCCGACATCGCCCGCGAGGCCGGCCACCTGCTCCGGCCGGGCCGTCCGGACCGGGCCGCCGCGACCTCGAAGACCTTCCGCTCACTGGCCCGGATCTGTGGCTCTGCTCCGAGTGGCTACGGCCCGCTGGTGCCGCGTGTCCTGGACCTCGCGACGCTGTCGGACTGGATCCCCAAACTTGCTTCCCTGAGCCCCGAGGAACTCGCGGCTCTGCCCGGCGTCTCGCCCAGCCGGTCCCATCAGATCGTGGCCGGCGCGCTCGTCGCCGAGGCGTGCATGGACATCTTCGGGCTCGCCGAACTGGAGATCTGCCCGTGGGCGCTGCGTGAGGGCGTCATCCTGGAGCGGCTCGACCAGATCTCGGTGCTGGGGTCGGCATGAGTCCGGTGATTGCCCTTTCGAGCGCCTCGGTCTATCCCGAGTCCACCGCACATGCCTTCGGTTACGCCGCGTCGTTGGGCTACGACGCCGTCGAGGTGATGGTCGGTATCGACGCGTTGTCCCAGCAGACCTCCGCCCTCAAGCAACTCTCCGAGCACCACGAGCTGCCGATCTGCGCGATCCACGCCCCCTGCCTGCTGTGGACCCAGCGGGTGTGGGGCGCCGAGCCGTGGGGCAAGCTGGAACGTTCCGCCGAGCTCGCTGCCGCAGTGGGTGCTGACGTGGTGGTCGTCCATCCTCCGTTTCGCTGGCAGAAGGAGTACGCCGCCGGGTTCGTCGACGGCATCGCGGCACTGGAGTCATCGACCGGCATCGCCTTCGCGGTCGAGAACATGTATCCCTGGCGTGCCGCCTCGCGCAGCATGGAGATGTATCTGCCGAGCTGGGACCCCAGCGAGCACCCCTACGCCAACACCACGATCGACCTCTCACATGCCGCGATCGCCCAGACGGACGTGATCGAGATGGCCGAACGGCTGGGGGACCGACTGCGCCACGTCCACCTCACCGACGGCAGTGGCTCCGCCAAGGACGAGCACCTGGTCCCCGGCCGTGGCGTCATGGGCGCCGACACCTTCCTGGCCCACCTCGCCGATCGTGGCTTCGAGGGCCACATCGTGCTGGAGATCAACACCCGAAAGTGTTCGACGCGCTCGGAGCGGGAAGCCGACCTGCGCGAATCCCTGACCTTCACCCGCACACACTTCGCTGTCCACACGCCGTGAACCAGCCGATCGAGATCTCCGATCTCGTCGTGGTCCGCGGCGGACGTGAGGTCCTTGCGGGGATCACTCTCAACGTCACGGCCGGTGTCACCGGGCTGCTGGGCCCCAGTGGCTGCGGCAAGTCCACGCTCATGCGGGCGGTGGTCGGCGTACAGAAGGTGCGCAGCGGCACCGTCAAGGTGCTCGGCCTCCCCGCAGGCGACGCAGCCCTCCGCGACCGGGTCGGCTACCTGACCCAGGCAGCGAGCGTCTACGACGACCTGTCGGTCGAGGAGAACATGCACTTCTTCGCCCGCGTGCTCGACGTCTCGGGCGGCGCCGTCGACGAAACGATCGAGGCCGTTGACCTGGGCAGTCAACGACACCAGACCGTCGGCCGGCTCAGCGGCGGTCAGCGTTCGCGCGTCAGCCTCGCGGTCGCATTGCTCGCGAACCCCGACCTGCTCGTTCTCGACGAGCCCACCGTCGGCCTCGACCCGGTGTTGCGCCGCGACCTGTGGCGCCTCTTCCACGACCTCGGCGCCCGGGGCACTGCCGTGCTCGTCTCCAGTCACGTGATGGACGAGGCCGACCGTTGTGAGCGGCTGTTGCTGATGCGTGAGGGTCGGATCATCGCCGACGGCACCCCCGCCGAGATCCGCGGTGACGCCCGCGACATCGAGGATGCCTTCCTGCGACTGGTCGATCCCCAATGACGCCCCGGATCACCCTCGCCATCGCCGGCCGGGTGCTGACGCAGATCCGCCGCGACCGGCGCACACTGGCCATGTTGCTCGTCCTACCCTGCCTGCTCATCGTCGTACTGTGGTGGATGTTCAACGACCTGCCCGGGGAGCACTTCGACCAGCTCGGCCCCGGCCTGCTCGCGATCTTTCCGTTCTTCGTGATGTTCCTGGTGACCAGCGTGACCACCCTGCGCGAGCGCGGCAGCGGCACGCTGGAACGGCTGCTGTCGATGCCGATGAGCAAGTTCGACTTCCTGCTCGGGTACGCCGTGGCGTTCGGCCTGATAGCCGCCGTGCAATCGGCACTCGCGGTGGCCGTCAGCGTCGGTCTGCTCGGACTCGATGTCGCCGGCCCGGTCTGGCTGCTCGGCGTGGTCGCCATCGTCGACGCCATGCTCGGCACCGCGCTCGGCCTGCTGGTCAGTGCATTCGCTGCGACCGAGTTTCAGGCAGTGCAGTTCATGCCGCTGGTCGTGGTACCGCAGATCCTGCTCTGCGGCTTCTTCCTGCCACGCGAGGACATGCCTTCGACGCTCGCTGCCATCAGCAACGTGCTGCCGCTCTCGTATGCCGTCGACGCGATGCAGGCACTCGTGAACGACGCCCAGGTGGGTGAGGTGTGGCGCGACATCGCAGTGGTGCTCGGCTTCGCTGTTGTTGCCTTGACTCTCGCAGCGGCGACCCTGCGCCGGCGTACCGCCTGACGCGGTCAGTAAGGGCGATCCGCGTAACCTGTGGCCATGTCGCTGCTCCGCCAACCGATCCTGCTCCTCGCCAAGAGTGACCGCGTGAAGAAGTTCGTCAGCACCATGCCGGTCTCCTCCGGCATCATCACCAGGCATGTGGCCGGCGAGACCACTGCCGACGCCGTCGACGCGACCGCGAGGCTGGTCGACGACGGGCTCCAGGTGAGCCTCGACTTCCTCGGCGAAGACACCCTCGACGCGGCCCAGGCGGAGGCGACTGTCACTGCCTACAAGGAGCTGACCGCAGAGCTCGGCGCCCGCGGGCTCGGTGGCAGGTCCGAGGTCAGCGTCAAACTCTCCGCCATCGGCCAGGCGCTGCCCGAGAACGGCGAGAAGATCGCCCTCGAGAACGCCCGCGAGATCTGCCGCGCAGCCCGCAACGCCGGCACCACCGTGACCCTCGACATGGAGGACCACACCACCACCGATTCAACCCTCGGCATCCTGCGCGACCTGCGAAAGGACTTCCCCGAGACCGGAGCCGTGCTGCAGGCGATGCTGCACCGCACCGAGGCCGACTGCCGCGAACTGGCCCACGAAGGATCCCGGGTCCGGCTGTGCAAGGGCGCCTACATGGAACCCGAATCGCTCGCCTTCGCCGACCCGCTCGACATCGACAAGTCCTACGTGCGCTGCCTCAAGGTGCTTCTCGCCGGTCAGGGCTACCCGATGATCGCCAGCCACGACCCGCGGATGATTCAGATCGCCTCGTCGCTGGCCAGCCGCTACGGACGCAACCCCGGCACCTACGAATTCCAGATGCTCTACGGCATCCGCACCGACGAGCAGAAGCGGCTGGCCGAGTCCGGTGAGACCACCCGCGTCTACATTCCCTACGGGACGCAGTGGTACGGCTACCTCATGAGACGTCTCGCCGAACGGCCGCAGAACCTGTCATTCTTCGTGCGCTCACTCGTCTCCAAGAAGTAGGACCCATGACTCAGACCGCGATCATCGGCGCCGGCGTCATGGGCGAGACCCTGCTCTCCGGTCTCGTCCGGGCCGGCCGTCGCGTCGACCACCTGCTGGTCGGCGAGAAGCGGGTCGACCGCGCCCATGAGCTCGAGGAGCGTTACGGCGTTACTGTCGTCTCCAACCTCGAGGCAGCCCGTCGGGCCGACACCGTCGCCCTCGTGGTGAAGCCACAGGACATGGCCTCCGTCCTCGAGGAGATCGCTCCCGAGCTCCGGCAGGGCCAGCTGATCGTCTCGCTTGCCGCTGGGATCACCACCGCCTACATCGAATCGCGGGTGCCGGCCGGCATCGCCGTCGTCCGGGTCATGCCCAACACTCCTGCCCTGGTCGACGAGGGCATGGCCGCGATCTCGTCCGGCTCGCATTGCGACGAGACCCACCTCGCCGAGGCCGAGTCGCTGATGGCCTCCACCGGCCGGGTGCTTCGCATCCCGGAGAAGCAGCAGGACGCCGTCACGGCGATCAGTGGCTCCGGGCCCGCCTACATCTTCTTCGTCGTCGAGTCGATGATCGAGGCCGGCGTGCACCTCGGTCTGCCGCGAGCCACCTCGACCGAACTGGTGATCCAGACCCTCTTCGGTTCGGCCAAGATGCTCCGAGAGACCGGCACCCACCCGACCGTGCTGCGTGAACAGGTCACCTCGCCCGGCGGCACCACAGCCTCGGCGCTGCGAGAGTTGGAGATCCACAAGGTTCGTGCGGCGTTCCTGGCTGCCATGGAGGCTGCCCGGGACCGCTCGCGGGCGCTTGCCGAGGACGCCTGACCCCTCCGGTCAGTCCGGGGAGTCCCGCCACACCTCCCCTTCCGTGCGGCGTGTTGAACGACCACAAGTGCCGATCTGAGCCGTCGTTGAGCGTGATCCGGCGGGTCTAGCCTGACTTGTGGTCGTCCGACGCGCCGATGTCCGAATGCTGGAGGGTGCAATCTGCGAGCGCCTGGACATCGCGCCGGTGCGCGCCGTACGCCGACCGGGGCGCTAGGTTCGTGCGCATGGATGAGTGCCCCGGACCCGCGTCGGTCGTTTTCGACTCATCGTTGACCGAATACAACTTCGGGCCTTCGCATCCCATGTCGCCCATTCGGGTCGATCTGACGATGCGCCTCGCCGAGGAACTCGGTGTCCTGGAGCAACTCACGGTCGTGCCGGCGCCGATGGCCGAGCGGGAACTGATCGCCACCGTGCACGACGAGTCGCTGATCGACGCCGTGACGCGCATGGGAGAGCACGGGGGTGAGGATCTGGCTCACGGCCTGGGCAGCGACGACAACCCGGTCTTCGAGGGCATGCACGTCGCGGCAGCGCACGTCGTCGGCGCCACCGTCGAAGCATTCCGCCAGGTGTGGAGCGGGGAGTCCCTGCACAGCGCCAGCATCGTCGGCGGACTGCACCACGCGATGCCGGAGCGTTCGAGCGGTTTCTGCATCTACAACGACATTGCCGTTGGCATCAAGAAGTTGCTGGCCGACGGTGCCGAGCGGGTAGCCTACGTCGACGTCGACGTCCATCACGGCGACGGCGTCGAGAAGATCTTCTTCGACGACCCGCGGGTGCTCACGATCTCGCTGCACGAGACCGGCCACATGCTGTTTCCCGGCACCGGATATCCGAGCGACATCGGCGGAGACGGCGCGGAGGGTACGGCGGTCAACGTGGCCCTGCCGCCCGGCACCGCCGACGGTGGTTGGCTGCGGGCCTTCCACGCCGTGGTGCCGCCGCTGGTGCGCGCGTTCGACCCCGACGTGCTCGTCACCCAGCACGGCTGCGACTCCCACATGGAGGATCCGCTCGCCCACCTGATGCTGAGCGTCGACGGCCAGCGCGCGACCTACCTGGCCCTGCACGAGCTCGCGCACGAGATCTGTGACGGGCGCTGGATCGTGCTGGGCGGCGGCGGGTACGGCCTCGTGCGGGCGGTGCCCCGGGCCTGGACCCACCTGATCGCCGAGGTGTCCGGCACGCCGCTGGACCCGGCGACGGAGATCCCGCAGT
>JARICB010000043.1 GCA_029264225.1 Nocardioides sp.
TATTCCTCATGGATCTCGCGGATGATCGCGGGCTGGGTCAGCGTCAGGAGGTCGTTGTTGCCGACCACGTCGCTCGGCCAGTCAGCAAAGCGCTCGCCACGGTAGCCGGCCTCGTCGGGCCGGTCGCGTTGGATCGCTGTGCCCATGGCGCCATCGAGGACCATGATGCGCTCGAGCATGATCCCGGTGAGAACCTCAGTGGCATCGGGGCGCAGATTCGGGGTGCGCTCCGCAGGGTCGGTGGCAGTGGCGACGGCGTCAGACACGGTTCTCGGGGCTCCTCTCGAGCAAAGGTCCAATGTAGGACGCTGTCCAGTCCATGGACAGGCGTACCACCTAGTGGACGAGTGTTCCGATGGTGTCACCGCCCGGATCGCGGATGAAATCGGCGCGCGTCCGACCGGTGGGGACCTAGGCTGAGGTGGTGATCGAGTTCGATGACGTGCCTACGCTCGTCTCCCCCGTAGTCATCGCCGCCTTCGAAGGCTGGAACGACGCAGCCGACGCAGCTTCCGGGGTGGTCGACCATCTGATGGAGGTGTGGGATGCCCGGGTCATCGGCGCCATCGATCCTGAGGAGTTCTACGACTTCCAGGTCAATCGGCCGATCGTCGGCACCGACGACCACGGCTTCCGACGGCTGACGTGGCCCACGACCCGCATCGCCGTGGCCTCCCCGCCTGACCTGGATCGCGACGTCATCCTGATCCGGGGTATCGAGCCGAACATGCGGTGGCGTCAGTTCTGCGCCGAACTGCTGGCTGCGTGCGACGACCTCGACAGTCAACTGGTGATCACACTGGGGGCGTTGTTGGCCGACTCCCCGCACACCCGGCCGATCCCCGTCACGGGCACCGCGACCGAGCCCGATCTGGTCTACCGTCTCAAGCTCGACCAGTCAACCTACGAGGGACCTACTGGGATCGTTGGCGTCTTCCAGGACGCCTGCGTCCAGCTCGACATTCCCTCGGTCTCCTACTGGGCCGCCGTCCCCCACTACGTGGCCCAGCCGCCGTGCCCGAAGGCCACGCTCGCGCTCATCGGCCACCTGGAAGACCTCCTCGACTGCACCATCCCCCTCGGTGAGCTGCCTGACGACGCCCGCGCCTGGGAGCGCGGAGTCGATGAGCTGGCCGAAGAGGACGAGGACGTCGCCGACTACGTCCGCTCGCTGGAGGAGTCACGCGACACCGCGGACCTGCCCGAGGCCAGCGGCGAGGCCATTGCTCGCGAGTTCGAGCGCTACCTCAAGCGGCGCACCGAAGACTGACCTGCGCGAGCCTTACTGGCCGTGCTCAGAGGGCGAGGCCGAGCGCGGCGTCCAGCACCCGGTGGATCGTGGTAGCGGCGTCGGGGTCACTGGTCTCCGCCAACCCGTCGTCACCGAGGGTCGCTTTGACCCAGGTGTCGACGGCCGTCAGCGCCGTCTGGGCGTCGAGGTCGTTGCCGACTGCGGCCAGGACGGCGTCCACGACAGGTGCCGCGGGAGCCCCGGCTCCCAGCGAGAGTGCCTTGCGCCAGCGGGTCAGCGTGTCAACGGCGTCCCACAACTGGTCGTCGGTCCACTCCCAATCGCTGCGGTAGTGGTGGCGCAGCAGCACCATCCGGATCGCCATCGGGTCGACGTCGCTGTTGCGCAGGGCAGAGACGAAGACCAGGTTGCCCTTCGACTTCGACATCTTCTCGCCGTCGTAGGCCACCATCCCGGCATGCGCATAGGCCCGAGCGAAGCGGTGGCCGGGATCGGCCACCTGCCCGTGACCCGCGCTCATCTCGTGGTGCGGGAAGACGAGGTCGCTACCGCCACCCTGGACGTCGAAGGCGCTGCCGAGATGCTGCAACGCGATAGCCGTGCACTCGATGTGCCACCCGGGTCGTCCCGGCCCGAACGGGCTCGGCCACGACGGCTCGCCCTCGCGTTCGCCTCGCCACACGACGCAGTCGAGGGGATCACGCTTGCCTTCCCGGTCGGGGTCGCCACCACGGTCGGCAAAGACGTGCAGCATCTGCTCGCGCGTCCAGCCCGAGAGCTCACCGAAGGCGGTGTCGGCACTGACGGAGAAGTAGAGGTCGGTTTCCACCTGGTAGATCGCTCCGGCCTCGCGCAGCCGTTCGATCAGGTCGATGACGAGCGGGATCGATTCGACGGCGCCGATGTAGTGGGCCGGGGGAAGCACCCGCAGCGCTTCCATGTCCTGCCGGAAGAGCTCGGTCTCCCGTTGGGCCAGCTCGACCCAGTCGATCTTGACCAGATCGGCCCGTTCGAGCAGCGGGTCGTCGACGTCGGTGACGTTCTGGACGTAAAGGACCTCGTGCCCGGCATTGCGCCAGCCGCGGTAGAGCAGGTCGAAGGCGACGTAGGTCGCCGCGTGGCCGATATGAGTCGCGTCGTAGGGCGTGATGCCGCAGACGTAGAGCCGCGCCGGGCCTTCGGGCCGAGTTTCGACGACCTCACCCCGAGACGTGTCATAGATGCGGACGGCAGGTCCACGAAGGGGTAGTTCGGGAACATCGGGAGTTGACCACGCACGCATGGAGCGAACCCTATCCGGCTCAGAACGGCGGCCAAGGTATGACCGGCGACTCATCCCTCGGAGCCGGCAGTCGGCCGTGATCGAGCAGGCTGCGACAGCGTCGCCTCAGGGCATCGATCTCGCCCTCCTTGACATGGCTGGCGAGGCGGCTACGCAGATCTCCGTCCAGGGCCGCAAGCACTCGACGTATGCCCTCGGACTCCTCGTCGGTGAGCGGCTCGCCCATCCAGCCCCACAGCACGGTGCGCAGCTTGTGCTCGACGTGGAAGGTGAGCCCGTGGTCGACGCCGTAGCGATGACCGTCGGCCATCGGCAGGACGTGCCCACCCTTGCGGTCGGCGTTGTTGACCAACACGTCGAAGACCGCCATCAGGCGCAGTACGGCGTTGTCCTCATGGATCAGCGAGACCTCGCGGTCGTGCGCATCGATGCCGTCGAAGACGTGTCGGAACCTCTCCGGAGTGCTGCCGGCCGGGACCAGATCGACGCAGACCTGCTCCGGGTCGGGCTCCTGCCAGACCTGGACCATGCCTGGCCCGTGAGGACCGTCTCGCAGGATCGTGCGGGGGACGACGTTCCAGCCGAGTGCCTCACTCGTCAGGTAGGCGGCCAGTTCACGGCCTGCAAGCGTGCCGTCGGGGAAGTCCCACAGCGGCCGCTCTCCTGCTACCGGCTTGTAGACGACCCGGACGCCGTCGATCTCACCGACGAAGGTGGCGTTGGAGGCCGGCATGACCCGCCCGTGCAGCGTCAGTTCTCCGGCCAGGTCGTCGTCCACGGCTACTGCGGGTCCCGTCGTCGGAAGCCGTTGGCGCGCACGCACAGGTGGCCCTCGGGGTCCACCGGATTGCCACAGAACGGGCAGTCGGGACGGCCCGCGCCCAACACCCTGCGGGCACGGTCGACGAAGCCGCGGGCGGCGCCGGCGGTGAGCCTCACCAGGAGGATCTCGTCGGGTTCCGGCTCCTCGAGCTCCTCGTCGAGCTGCTCCGGCGAGACGATGGCCGCTTCGGTGAACGGGAACACCTCGATCACGATCCGCTCGGTGCTGACATCCCACGAGAGCGTCATGGTGCCCGCCCGGAACTCCTCCTCGATCGGCTGTTCGAGCGGAGCCTTGTCAACTTGGTCGAACGGAGCCAACGCCGGAATGGTGGCGGTGTTCTCCTCGGCACGCATCACTTCGTCGAGCAGTTCGTCGACGCGCTCGGCGAGGGCCTCCACCTGCTGCTTCTCCAGGCCGACGCTGATCAGGCGTGCGCCCTCGCGGGCCTGGAGGAAGAAGGTGCGGGCGCCGGGCGTGCCGACGGTGCCGGCAACGAAGCGTTCCGGGGGATCGAAGGCGTGAACCAGTGGCATGTCGTCAACCCTAGGACCGCGACCCAGCCGGACTCGGCCCGGCTCCCCCACCGAGAACGGCATCGGGCGACTTCTTGGTCTTGCGGTGCTTGGTCGGGGCCAGGTGTCCCAGGTCGCCGTCATGGGTGTTCACGGCCAGCACATAGGGCCGATCAGCGGTGTAACGGATGACCGTGATCGACGCCGGGTCGATGATGATGCGTTGGAACAGGTCGAGGTGTTGGCCCAGTGCCTCGCCGACGATCGCCTTGATCACGTCGCCGTGGCTGACGGCGGCCCAGATGGCGCCCTCACCGTGGTCGGCGCTCAACTGCGCGTTGCGGCGGCGTACGCCGGTCACTGCCCTGGCTGCGATGTCGACCATCGACTCACCCCCGGGAAAGGTGACGGCGGACGGCTGCTGCTGCACGGTGCGCCACAGCTTGTCCTTGGTCAGCGTCGCCAGCGTTTGTCCCTGCCAGTCGCCGTAGTCGCACTCGATCAAGGAACGGTCGGTGCTCGCCTTGATCGGGACGCGCTGGCGCGACCCGATTGCGGCGGCCGTCTCCCGGGTCCGTTCGAGCGGGCTGGTGACGAGGGCGGTCAGTGTCAGTGCTGCCAGACGCTCCCCAGCGCGGGCGGCCTGCTCGCGGCCGAGGTCGTCGAGCTTCACCCCCTTGGTCCGTCCGGCGAGGACGCCGGTTGCGTTGGCCGTCGTACGGCCATGCCTGACCAGGATCAACGTCGTCATGGCATTGACCCTAGTTGTCGGGCCCTGGCACTAACCTGAGCGAGTGATCGTTGACAACGCGCTCTACCGCGGTGGCGCGCGGGTCACGGTGCCGGACGAGGGACTGCACCGGCACCACCGTTACTCGTGTGCCCCTGGCGAGTTCCAGTGGATCGGCGTCCACGACCCGTCTGCTGAGGAACTGCATCGGCTCGCGGATGCCTTCGAGCTTCACCCGCTCGCGATCGAGGACGCCGGTGAGGAGCACCAGCGCCCCAAGATCGAGCAGTACGGCGACGTGCTCTTCGTGGTGCTCAAGACCTTGCGTTACATCGACGACCTCGACGCGGTCGAGACCGGTGAGATCAACATGTTCGTCGGCCCCGACTTCGTCATCACCATCCGGCACGGCGACGGTACCGACCTGCGTTCGGCCCGCGCCGATCTGGAACGTCGGGCCGGCGTACTCAACCACGGTCCCTTCGCCGTGATGTATGCCGTCTGCGACCGAGTCGTCGACGAATACGAATACGTCGGCTCCGAGCTGGAGACCGATGTTGCCGAGGTGGAGGAATCCATCTTCGCCCCGACCCGTTCCAACGACTCCGAGCGCATCTACGCCCTCAAGCGCGAGCTGGCAGAGGTGCGCCGCGCCGTGCTGCCGCTGCGCGAGCCGATCCGCCGCTTCGCCTCGGCCTCCATCGAGGGCCTCACCGAAGACAAGGCCACCTACTTCCGCGACGTGGCCGATCACCTCCACCGCGTCTACGAAGTGGTGGACACTCTCGACACGTTGCTCTCCAACGCCTTCCAGGCCTACGTAGCGCAGATCCAGGTCCAGCAGAACGAGGACATGCGAAAGATCTCCGCAGGGGCCGCGCTGGTCGTCGTACCGACTCTGATCGCCGGCGTCTACGGGATGAATTTCGACCAGATGCCCGAACTCGCCTGGCGCTACGGCTATGCCTACGCCCTGGGCTTCATGGTGATCACGGCGTCGCTGCTGTTCGTGCTCTTCAAGCGTTCCAACTGGCTCTGAGTCGAGCCCGGGCTCACGCCACGACGACGCCCATGCCGAGCAGGATCAGCATGGTGACGCCCAGTAGCACCCGGTAGATCACGAACGGTGCGTAGGAGTTCGTGGAGACGTAGCGCAGCAACCAGGCGATCGCCGCATAGCCAACGAGGAAGCTCACGATGGTGGCCACCAGGGTCGGTCCCCAGCCGTAGGCGTTGTCGCCGCCGGGCACCTCCTTGAGCTCGTAGAGCCCGGCACCGATCACGGCCGGGATGGCAAGCAGAAAGGCGTAGCGGGTCGCAGCCTCGCGTTCGAAGCCGAGCGCGCGGCCCATTGAGATGGTGGCGCCGCTGCGCGAGACTCCCGGCACCAGAGCCAGTGCCTGGGCCAGCCCCATCAGGATCGCCTCGCGCATCCCGATGTCCTTGAGCCGCTTGTCGTCGCTGCTGAAACGATCGGCGATGCCCAGCGCGATGCCCATCACGATCAGCGTCGTGACGATGATCCAGAGGTTGCGGAAGTCGCGCTCGATGACGTCCTTGAGAAGCACGCCGAGGATGACGATCGGCAGCGACCCGATGATGATGAACCAGCCCATCCGGGCGTCGAAGTGGCCGCGCCACTCCGGTTTGAAGAGCGAGAGCAGCCAGGCCTTGCCAATGCGCCAGATGTCGTGACGGAAGTAGATCAGCACTGCCAGTTCGGTGCCGATCTGGATCACGGCTGTGAAGGCCGCCCCCGGGTCACCCCAGCCGAACAGTTCGGGGAAGAACCGTAGGTGGGCGCTGCTTGAGATCGGCAGGAACTCGGTGAACCCCTGGATGAGCCCGAGCACGACAGCCTTGAGGAGATCGGTCACGAGGCAGCAGCCTACGGGCGTGATCCGACCACATTGTGATCGGCCGCGCGGCGAGCCACCGTATGAGCGTGCGGACCTCGTGGCTAATCTCTGGCGCATGCAGCAGCGCTCGCTCGGCTCCACCGGGCTCAAGGTCTCCCGTCTCGGTCTCGGCACGATGACGTGGGGTCGCGACACCGACGAGCACGAGGCTCGCGACCAACTGATCGCCTTCACCGAGCAGGGCGGCACCCTGATCGATACCGCCGCGGGCTACGGCGACGGCGCCAGCGAGGACCTGATCGGCACCCTGATAGGTGACGTCGTGGGTCGAGACGACATCGTGCTGGCCACCAAGGCCGGCATCTCGCGGCGAACGGGTGAGCGGGTCACCGACACCTCGCGCGGCCACCTCCTGACGTCACTCGATGCCTCGCTCAAGCGACTCCGCGTCGACCACGTCGACCTGTGGCAGGTACACGTGTGGACCGATGGCACCCCACTCGAGGAGACCCTGGCGGCGCTCGACTACGCGATCACTTCGGGGCGTGCCTCGTATGTCGGCATCTCGAACTACTCCGGCTGGCAGACGGCCCAGGCCGCCACCTGGCAACGCGCAGTGCCGGGGCGTACGCCGCTGGCCTCGACCCAGGTGGAATATTCGCTGCTGGCCCGCTCGATCGAGCATGAGGTGCTCCCGGCTGCGGCCGCCCTCGGCCTCGGAGTGCTGCCCTGGTCACCGCTGGGTCGCGGGGTGCTGACCGGGAAATACCGCGGTGGCACCCCGTCGGACTCTCGGGCAGCGTCGCCGCACTTCGCGTCTTTCGTGAACAGCTATCTGGACGAGCGCGGCCGCGGAATCGTGGAGAGCGTCGTGCGGGCCGCCGAGGGACTGGGCTGGTCCCCGCTCGAGGTGGCGCTTGTCTGGGTGCGCGACCGGCCGGGCGTGACGGCGCCCATTGTCGGCGCCCGCACAGCCGCCCAGCTCGTTCCTGCCCTCGGAGTGGAGGACCTGGTCCTACCGCAGGAGATCATCGACGCCCTCGACGACGTGAGCGGAGACTGACCATGCCCCGTGCGCACCGCCGCCCACCACGCCCCGGCGTGGAGTGGGAGTTCGACACGATGACCGTGCCTCCCGACTTCTCCCGCAACGTGGTGACCCGCCTGCTCGTGGAGCGTGCCGAGCACGGTGGCTGGGAGCTCGATCGGTTGCGCATCGGCGACGACGGCGTACGCCGCGTGGTGCTGCGGCGCAAGATCATCAGGCAGCGACTGACCCTCTTCGCCTGAGCCTGCGGCCCCGTCGGTGGGCTCAGATGTCGTCGAGGAACCGGTCGAAGACCCGTGCGCCGAACTCGAGGGCATCGACTGGGACCCGCTCGTCGACGCCGTGGAACAGCGCCGTGAAGTCCAGGTCGGCGGGCAGTCGCAGCGGCGCGAAGCCGTAGGAACGCATTCCGAGCTTGTTGAAGTGCTTGGCGTCGGTGCCGCCACTCATCAGGTAGGGAGCGACCACGGCGCCCGGGTCCTCTGCGAACAACGAGCGGGTCATGGCTGCGACGAGGTCGCCGTCGTAGGGCGTCTCCCAGGGCTGCTGGTGGGAGAGGAACTCGAAATCGATGCCGTCGCCGGCCAAGGAACGCAGGGTGTCGAAGAACTCGTCCTCGTAGCCGGGCAGGAAACGTCCGTCGATATGGGCGCTCGCTTCGGTAGGGATCACGTTGACCTTGTAGCCGGCCCCGAGCTGGGTCGGGTTGGCGGTGTTGCGGATGACTGCGCCGAGCATCCTGGCCGCGCCACCGAACTCCTCGATCAGCGTCTCGGCGTTCTCCGGGGTCGCTTCGGTGCCGGCGATGTCGGCCACTGCTGCGAGCAGCACCTCCATGGTGGGGGTCAGTCGCACCGGCCACTGGTGCGCGCCGATGCGCGCCACCGCGCCGGCGAGGCGGGTCACGGCGTTCTCGGTGTTGATCATCGAGCCGTGGCCAGCGCGGCCTCGGGCGGTGAGCTTCATCCAGGCCATGCCCTTCTCGGCCGCCTCGATCAGGTAGACCCGGCGTCCACGGATGGTGGCGCTGAAGCCGCCGACCTCCCCGATGGCCTCGGTACAGTCGGCCAGTTCATCGCGGTGCTGCTCCACCAGGAACTGGGCCCCCTTGTGCCCACCGGCCTCCTCGTCGGCGGTCAGACAGATGACGATCTCGCGCTCGGGGACGCGCCCGGCCCGTGCCCTGGCTCGCACGACGCTGAGCAGCATCGCGTCGAAGTCCTTCATGTCGACGGCGCCCCGGCCCCAGACGTAGCCGTCCTGGATGTCGCCCGAGAACGGGTCGACCTGCCAGTCGTCTGCTGCCGCCGGTACGACGTCGAGGTGGCCGTGGATGAGCAGCGGTGCCCGGTTGCCTGCTCCCCCGCCCCACCGGGCCACGAGCGAGGTTCGCCCGGGCTCGGACTCGTAGAGGGTCGACTCGATACCCACCTCGTCAAGCAGGGTCGCGGCGTAGGTCGCTGCTGCGCGCTCCCCCGGACCGGTGTCGTCGCCGTAGTTGGAGGTGTCGATCCGGATCAGTTGACGGCACAGTTCGACGACCTCGCCGGCAGGATCGTGCAGGGAGTTGACCGGCTCGTTCTCCGAGGTCTGCGACATGCGCCCATCCTGCCCCGGTCGCCGTACATTTGAGAGGTCTGCCCCGATTCAAGTTCCAGCCGAGTGCTTTGGTACCTTTCTCCAGCACTCGTCCGGGTGGCGGAATTGGTAGACGCGCTAGCTTGAGGTGCTAGTGCCCGTATTAGGGCGTGGGGGTTCAAGTCCCCCCTCGGACACTGAGAAGGCTCCGGCTCCACGGGGCCTTTTCTTCATTTACCGACGCTGCTCAGCCGCGCTGTTTCGTGGCCGGAAACTGCCCCTCCTTGCTGTTGCTTCCCCATGCTGAGTGGGGAAACCAACACTCTGCA
>JARICB010000048.1 GCA_029264225.1 Nocardioides sp.
GGGAGATCCAGACGTTGTGGCCGCTGATGTAGGTAATGACGCCGGCGGCGCTTACCCGGGCCCGGCCCTCGGTCCGGTCCGGACCAGCCGGGGTACTGGTAGCACTGGCACTCGTCGTGACGGCGCCGGCCAGCACGGCCGTGGCGACTGCGGTGACGAGGGCGGTGGTAGTGCGGGACATGGGGTGCTCCGTGGTCGATACGAATGGGTCGGCACCACCGTCCCCGCCCGCTCTGGTGGACGGCTGGGATGGCGCTGGGAGCGTGAGCCGAGCCTCACCTTCGTTGCGAGCAGCGTCGCGGCAGGCAACGCTGGCGCCATGAGCCTGGAGATCGGTACCGACGAGGACCCGCTGCACTGGCACGACCAGACCCACGCCGCCAGCGGCAACCGCCTCAACGCCCTGCGCGCCGCAGTGCTGGGCGCCAACGACGGCATCGTGTCGACGGCCGGCCTCGTCATGGGTGTCGCCGGCGCCACCAGCGACCGCACGTCGCTGATGGTGGCCGGCGTCGCCGGTCTGGTGGCGGGCGCGATGAGCATGGGCACCGGCGAATACGTCTCGGTCAGCACCCAGCGCGACTCGGAGAAGTCGATCCTCCGGTTGGAGGCCGACGAACTCGCGGCGATGCCCGAGACCGAGGAGCGCGAGCTGGCGAGCATGTATGAGGACAAGGGACTCGATGCGGAACTCGCCGCCCTGGTCGCTCGTCAACTCACCGAGCACGACGCACTCGGTGCGCACGCCGACATCGAGTTCGGTATCGACCCCGATGACCTGACGAACCCGTGGCACGCCGCCTGGGCTTCGATGATCGCGTTCTCCCTCGGGGCGCTGCTGCCGCTGCTGTGCGTGGTGCTGGTGCCCGCCAACGTGCGGATCCCGGTCACCGTCGTGGCTGTGGCCCTCGCCCTGGCACTTACCGGCTTCGTCAGCGCCAAACTGGGGCTCAGCCCGAAACTGCGGGCGGTCGTTCGCAACGTGGCCGGCGGGCTGCTGGCCATGGGCGTGACCTACCTGATCGGCTCGCTCGTCGGGATGGGGATCGGCTGACGGTCCGCGGCGTACCGCCCCCGGATTGCCGCCGTACCGCCTCCGGGGAGCGCGCTGAGCGCTGCTGTAACGCCGTGTAAACACCTCTTCCCCCCCTGAAATAGCAGGGGGGGAAGGAGATATAACACGGCGTTACAGGGTCGATTCGTCAGCCGAGCGCCCGCACGATGTCGTCGACGCGGTCCTTGGCGTCACCGAACAGCATCCGGCTGTTCTCCTTGAAGAACAGCGGGTTCTGTACGCCGGCATAGCCGGTGGCCATCGACCGCTTGAAGACGATGACCTCCTTGGCGTTCCACACCTCGAGCACCGGCATGCCGGCGATCGGCGAGCCGGGCTCGTCGAGAGCGGCCGGGTTGACCGTGTCGTTGGCGCCGATGACGAGTACGACGTCGGTCTTGGGCAGGTCGCCGTTGATCTCGTCCATCTCCAGGACGATGTCGTAGGGCACCTTCGCCTCGGCGAGCAGCACGTTCATGTGACCCGGCAGCCGCCCGGCGACCGGGTGGATGCCGAACCGCACGTCGACGCCCTTGGCGCGCAACTTCTTGGTCATCTCGGCGACCGGATACTGCGCCTGGGCCACCGCCATCCCGTAGCCGGGGGTGATCACCACGGAGCTGGCCTCCGAGAGCAGCTCGGCGACGGCGTCGGCCTGGATCTCGCGGTGCTCGCCGTAATCGCGGGTCTCGCCGGTCACGGCACCGTCGGAGCCGAAGCCGCCGGCGATGACGGAGACGAACGAGCGGTTCATCGCCTGGCACATGATGTAGCTGAGGATCGCACCGGAGGAGCCGACGAGTGCACCGGTAATGATCAGCAGGTCGTTGCTGAGCATGAAGCCGGCGGCCGCGGCAGCCCAACCCGAGTAGGAGTTGAGCATCGACACGACGACCGGCATGTCGCCACCGCCGATGGCGGCGACCAGGTGGAAGCCGAGGAACAGCGCCAGCACTGTCATCAGCACCAGCGGGATCAGGGCGGTGTTGCTGTCGGCGAGCATGAACCAGATCAGCAGCAGGAACGAGACCACAAGGATCGCCAGGTTGATCAGGTGCCGGGCGGGCAGCACCAGCGGTGACGACTTCATCTTGGCGCTGAGCTTGAGGTTGGCCACGATCGAGCCGGTGAAGGTGATCGCACCGATGAATACACCGATGAATACCTCGACGGAGTGGATGTTCTCCATCGCGCCGTAGACGCCGTCGCCGGGCTCGAGGAACGAGTTGTAGCCGACCAGCACGGCAGCCAGACCGACGAAGCTGTGCAGCATCGCGATCAGTTCGGGCATGCCCGTCATCTGAACGGTGCGCGCCTTCCAGGCGCCGATGCTCGCACCGACCAGCATGGCGACCACGATCAGGGTCAGCGTCACGCCGAGCGGACGCCACTGATCGGACGGGTCGGGCAGCGTGGCCTGCCGGGCCGCGAGCACCAGGGTGCCGACCAGGGCCAGACCCATACCGACCATGCCGGCGATGTTGCCCTGCTTGGCGGTCTCGTGCTTGGAGAGGCCGGCCAACGCGAAGATGAACAGCACCCCCGCGATGATGTAGCTGGCCTGGACGAGCCCGGGCACGTGCGTGGAGTTAAGGACGTCAGTCATGTCAGTCCTTCCTGAACATCGTGAGCATGCGCAGCGTCACCAGGAAGCCACCGAAAATGTTGATGCTGGCCACCAGCACGGCCAGGACGGCCAGCGCCGAGACCCAGTTGTTGGTGTTGCCGACCTGAAGCAGACCGCCGACCAGGATGATCCCGGAGATGGCGTTGGTCTCGCTCATGAGCGGGGTGTGCAGCGCGTGCGCGACGTTGGAGATCACGTAGTAACCCACGAAGACGGCCAGCGCGAACACGGTGAAGTGGCTGAGGAACTCGGGTGGTGAGTACGCCGCGACGAGGGCGAAGAGCACGGCCGCCAGCCCGGCGGCGTAGACCTTGCGTCGCGGGTCGGCCGGCTTCGGCGGTGGCGGCGGCTCCATGACGACCGGTGCCGTCTGCGCAGGCGCGGCACTGACCTGCACGGGCGGCGGCGGCCACATCGTCTCGCCGTCGCGGGCCACGGTGATGCCGCGCTGCACGACGTCGTCGAGGTCGAGGACCAGCTCGCCGTCCTTGGCCGGGGTCAGCAGTTTGAAGAGGTTGAGCACGTTGGTGCCGAAGAGCTGGCTGGTCTGTGCGGCCAACCGGCCGGCCAGGTCGGTGTAGCCCAGGATCGTGACCAGGTTGTCGGTCACGATCCGCTCGTCCGCCCGGGTCAGGGCGACGTTGCCGCCGTTGGCGGCAGCCATGTCGACGATGACCGAGCCCGGCGCCATCGCGGCCACGGTCTCGGCGGTGATCAGCTGCGGCGCCGGCCGACCCGGGATCAGCGCGGTGGTGATGACGATGTCGGCCTTGCGTGCCTCCTCGGCGTACATCGCCGCAGTGGCGGCCTCCTGCTCGGCGGTCATCTCCTTGGCGTAGCCGTCGCTGGAGACCTCCTGCTCCATCTCCACCGTGACGAACTCGGCACCCATGGATTCGACCTGCTCGGCCACCTCGGGGCGTACGTCGAAGGCGCGGACCACGGCACCGAGGGCACCCGCGGTGCCGATCGCAGCCAGTCCGGCGACGCCGGCTCCGACAACGAAGACGCGGGCGGGCGGCACCTTGCCTGCTGCGGTGACCTGGCCGGTGAAGAGGCGTCCGAACTCGTTGGCGCCCTCGATCACCGCGCGGTAACCCGCGACGTTGGCCATGCTGGAGAGGACGTCCATCGCCTGGGCGCGCGAGATCCGCGGCACGGCATCCATCGCCAGGCCGGTGACCCGTTGGGCCTGGAGCTCCTCGATCAGCTTCGGGCTACGACCCGGCGCCATCAGCGAGACCACCGTCGCGCCTGCACGCAGCCGCCGGATCTCCTCCGAGGTGGGAGCATTGACCTTGACCACGATGTCGCTGGCCCAGACCTCCGCGGCGTCGGCCAGCCGGATGCCGGCAGCGGCGAACACCGAGTCGGGCTGGTCTGCCGCGGTGCCGGCACCTGCCTCGACCACGACCTCGTAGCCAAGTTGCTCGAGCTGGTGGGCGGTCTTCGCGGTTGCCGCCACCAAGGTCTCGCCGGGGCGGGATTCACGGGGAATGCCGATACGCACAGTTGCTCCTTATAAGCGGCTGGACTGCCGCGAAACCTACACGGGACAACGCCCGATTCCCGACGATCTCAGGTGAGGTAGGTCACGCCCGGAGGGCGTCCGTCACGGCGGTTGCCGAATCGGTGCGTCGGGCCCGTCCTGCTAGGTCGCGCTCGCCCTGACACTCCAAAATCACGACGTCACCGTCAGCCAGAATCCAACTCCCGGCGGCCCGAAACTTTCCCAGCCAGCGGGATGAGCCATTCGCCCAGACCGACGGGCTAGTGCGCGACTCCGTAGAGGCGGTCGCCGGCGTCGCCGAGTCCCGGCACGATGTAGCCGTTCTCGTCGAGCCGCTCGTCGAGGGCTGCGGTCACGATCGCGACCGGCACCGCGAGGCCCTCGAGGGCGGCTTCGAGGTTGGCGAGCCCCTCGGGAGCGGCCAGCAGCGTGATGCAGGTGATGTCGTCGGCGCCGCGGTCGGTCAGGAAACGGATGGCCGCGGCCAGCGTGCCGCCGGTGGCCAGCATCGGGTCGAGCACGTAGCACTGGCGTCCGGACAGGTCTTCAGGGAGGCGTTCGGCGTACGTCGAGGCCTGGAGCGTCTCCTCGTTGCGGATCATCCCGAGGAAGCCGACCTCGCTGGTCGGCAGCAGCCGCATCATCCCGTCGAGCATGCCGAGGCCGGCGCGCAGGATCGGCACGACGAGGGGCTTGGGGGTGCTGAGCTTGATCCCGTTGGCCTGCGCCACGGGGGTGGTGATGGTGACGGCCTCCACCCGCACGGCCCGGGTGGCCTCGTAGGCAAGGAGCGTGACGAGCTCATCGGTGAGTCGACGGAAGGTCGACGAATCGGTCGCTTGGTCGCGAAGCGTGGTGAGCTTGTGGGCAACGAGCGGATGGTCGACGACGTGCGTGCGCATGCGCAAACCATAGTGTGCGTTGGAGTTTCTGGGTTGGTGGCAGGCAGACGGTCCGCCAGTGTGAAAATGAGTTGCCGATGCGCCTCACCGAAGGAACCGCGATGCCCGACCAGTTCGACGCCGCCATGGGCGCCGCCCTCGAGCAGGCACGCGCCGCGCTGGCGACCGGCGACGTACCCGTCGGAGCCGTCGTTCTCGACCCGGACGGGATCCTCATCGGTCTCGGTCGCAACGTGCGCGAGGCCGACGCGGACCCCACGGGGCACGCAGAGGTGGTCGCATTGCGTGCCGCGGCCGCTGCCCTGGGCGAATGGCGCCTCGATGGCTGCACCCTGGTGGTGACCCTCGAACCCTGCACCATGTGCGCCGGCGCGTCCGTGCTGGCGCGCGTGCAGCGGGTGGTGTTCGGCGCCTACGACGACAAGGCCGGGGCCGCCGGATCCCTGTGGGACGTGGTCCGGGACCGGCGCCTCAACCACCGGCCCGAGGTGATCGCCGGCGTCCGGGCCGAGGAGTCCACGGCGCTGCTGCTCGACTTCTTCGGCCGCGGGTCTACTGGCGCCTGACCCGATCGGATGTGCGGCCATAGCCCGTTGGGGCTATGCGAGCCTGGCGAGCGGAGTGTGATGTGCATTACAGTCGCGAGTCCACGTGAGGCTCGGGTCCTCGCGACAACTGAAGGGTCTGCACACCATGCATGCACACCGGAAGAGGCTGGCGGTGGCCGCCACTGTGGCAGCTGCAGTCGCCGCCACTACCCTGACGGCGCCCGCCACCGCGGCGCCCAATCCCAACAACGCTCGCAAGATGGCCCAGGCCGTGAAGCTCTCGGCGGTGATGGAGCACCTTGAGGAGTTCCAGGAGATCGCCGACGACAACGACGGCAATCGCGGCGCGGGCACTGAGGGGCACGAGGAGTCGGCAGAGTACGTCGAGGAGACGTTGGAGGACGCCGGCTACCGCACCAAGCGCCAGCCCTTCGACTTCACCTACTTCGAGGTCGTCTCCTCCAGCCTGGTCGCCGAGGGCACCACCGTGGAGCAGAGGCCGATGTCCTACACCCCGTCCACGCCCGTCGGCGGCGTCACTGCCGCCCTGGTCGCGCCCGCCGTGGTGACCGGATGCGTCATCGGCGACTACGCCGGGGTCGACGTGGCCGGCAAGATCGCCGTCATCAGCCGCGGCAGTTGCTCCTTCGGCACCAAGGCCGCGGTGGCCAAGCAGGCAGGTGCCGCGGCGGCCGTCATCTACAACAACGCTGACGGTGAGCTCAACGGCACCCTCGGCGCCCCCGGTGACTACGCCCCGACGACGGGCATCACCCGGGCCGACGGGCAGGCGCTGCTCACCAAGTCCAGTGCCACCCTCGACATCCAGGCGATTACCGAGGCCCGCACGACCTTCAACGTGATCGCCGAGACCCGCAAGGGTCGCGCCGACAACGTAGTCATGCTCGGCGCCCACCTCGACAGCGTCCACGACGGGCCCGGTATCAACGACAACGGCTCCGGCTCGGCTGCGATCCTCGAGACCGCCGTGCAGTTGGCGCGGGTCAAGAAGCTCAACAACAAGGTGCGCTTCGCCTGGTGGGGTGCCGAGGAGCTGGGCCTGCTCGGCTCGGAGCACTACGTCGCCAACCTTCAGGAGACCGACCCGGCCGCCCTCAAGGACATCGCCACCTACCTCAACTTCGACATGGTCGGCTCGCCCAACCACATCATCGGGGTCTACGACGCCGACGAGTCGACCTACCCGGCACCGGTGCCCGTCCCGAAGGGATCGGCCGAGACCGAAGACGTTCTGACCGACTGGTTCGACGACTCGGGCCAGGCCTGGGTCGACACGCCGTTCAGTGGACGGTCCGACTATGCGGCGTTCATCGAGGCGGGTGTGCCGGCCTCCGGTCTGTTCACCGGCGCAGACGGCGTCAAGACGCCCGCCGAGGTTGCCCTGTTCGGTGGCACCGCGGGGATCATCTACGACCCGAACTACCACACGCCGGGCGACGACATCTCCAACATCAACACGGGCGCCCTCGACATCATGAGTGACGCCATCGCCGCCGCCACGATCACGCTTGCGCAGGACACCAGCGCTATCAACGGCAAGCGATCCTCGGGCAAGTCCGGAAAGACTGCCAGCACCGACGAGGTCTGGGAGGGCGAACTCCAAGAGGCCTCCTGAGCCCATCGGCGTACGACGTCCCGGCCCGGCACCACCGGTCGGGACGTCGGCCGATTTAGCGCCTCCTGAGCCGTCCGGTAACCTCTCCCGCGGTGGCGTGTCCGAGCGGCCGAAGGTGCATCACTCGAAATGATGTGTGGGGTCAAACCCACCGTGGGTTCAAATCCCACCGCCACCGCCAGTAGCAAACAGCCTCTGACCTGCGAAGATGCGGTGTCAGAGGCTGTTTGGGTTCTCGGTCGTGTCAGATACGTGCCAGATGAGTCGACTCAACGAGGTTGCTCGGCGCGAACCCGATCATCGGTCATAGCCTGTTCACCGAAGGCCTCGTTCCGGTCGCCGATCCTCCTTGCGGGACGTCCGACGAAGGGGTCCCCCCGGCAACCGGAACGTCGGACGTCCCGGGCAACGTCCGACGAGGAGGTTGGCCCGACTGCCGGATCGTCGGACGTCCCGGGCAACGTCCGACGAAGGGGTCGCCGAGGAACCGAGCTGGCGGGAAGACCGGAGGGACCTCGAGATCAGAGTCATCCGCGCCATCACCGGAGAGCTCCTACGCAAACTCGCCGTCGACCCCACCAGCAATTACCCCCACCCCGAAGATCGGCCAAGAGCCCAAGCCACCGCCGGAGAGCATTCCATACCGAGGCCACCGAGCACGGACCCGAGCAGAGCGAGCGGAGTGGTCGTCATCAAGGCCTCCGCACGTTGGCCGGCTGGTCGGAGAAGTATCCGACGTCGAGCTGCGCAAGAGCCTGCCCATCTGTCCGGCTGTCTCCGCCGCAGCCTCCTGCTCGGATCGGTCAGCCAAGGAGTCGTCCAACAGGCAGCGTGGCCGTGGCCGTGGCGCGTGCGCGTGGGCCGAGCTGTGACTTGAGAAGCTCGGGGCCCATCCACCCGGTCAGGCCGTGATGCCGAACGAGCGCAGGTCAGGACGGCCCGGGGCGGGTGTAGACCCCGCCGTCACGCTGCATCAGCCCCTCGTCGACGAGGTAGCGGCGAAGGGCCGCATAGTCCGGGTAGACTTGCCCCAGGACGTCGTTGACCTCAGGCTCATCGTAGGTGCGGCCAAGCTCAAACCGCTTGGCGACCTCGACAAGCACGAGTCGACGCTTCGCCGTCTTCGACGGCATGAGGACGATTCGACCGTCCTGCATGAACCGGTCAATGACCAATCGATCGTTCATGTCACACCAAGCCACCTTCCGGCATCGTGTCTTCGGGCTGCTCACCTTTAGTGGGTCTTTCGCAAAAGGTATTGAGGGATTCGACACTACGGGAGAACATCCACATCGTTCCGAGGCAAAGCAGCGCCCCCATCATCAACGCAGAAGTGCCGACGGTGAGGCAGGAACGCGATCGGGCTGACGCACTCGCGGGCAAGGTTGGGCTTGAGGTCGCCGCGCACCTCTTGATGGCACCGAGCCAGCCGGTCGCCGTACGCGCTCTCGCACGGGACCTCGGTCGATCACCGAGCACCGTTTCGGCCGTCTTGGGCGCGCTGCGTCGAGACGGGATCATCGACACCTCCAACACCGTCGTGGACACCGCGCTCTTCTGGCGACTGGCGGAGAATGGCCGCGGCGCCGCACCTTCGCAGCGGTCGTCCCTGACGACACAGACCAGGTGATGACGCGGGCGCTTCGCCTTGGACTCGGAGACGTGAAGGAGTCGGGCGGGGCGCTCACCGACCCCGCCGCTGCCGCGTCCTACGGCGCACCGGTCGCGTTCCGTGCCGGCCAGCAGCTCGACTTCCTCGTCCCTGACGAGTCGGTCCTCCAGCGTGCCTCGCTGCATTCTGGGTCGCAAACACTCAGGCGACGACGCCGAAGCCTAGGCAGGTGCCGGCCGCAGGTGGGTGTGATCGAGGTCGGCGACGCTGCGCACCCCGAGCAGAGTCAGCGTCCGGGCAATCTCCTCGCGGAAGACCTCGAGCACTCCGACCACCCCGGCTTCGCCGCCGACCGCAAGCCCATAGAGATACGGACGACCGATCATCACGGCATCGGCACCCAGCGCGAGCGCCTTGACGACGTCGGTGCCGCGTCGTACGCCGCTGTCGAGCACGATCTCAGCCCGACCATCGATCTGCGCCGCGATCTCCGGGAGGACGGCAAGCGACGGGGGTGCCGTGTCGAGCTGCCGGCCGCCGTGGTTGGACACCACAATGCCGTCCACACCCGCCTGAACCGCTCGTTCAG
>JARICB010000084.1 GCA_029264225.1 Nocardioides sp.
CAAGGACGACTATCGGGCCCGGCTCGACGCGCTGCCGATCTCGGGCGAGGAGAAGGTCGCCGTCGTGGAAGAGGTCAAGGCTGCCTTCGCGCTCAACCAGGCCCTCTTCGAGGAGCTGGGCGCCAACCTGGCCGCCTACGCACGCTGAGAATCGGTCGCGCCCCGACGACCTACGCTGAGGCCATGCGCATCCTCATCACGGGCGCGGCCGGCTCCATCGGCCGGGTCGTCACCCTCGGTCTCTGCGACAACGGCCACGAGGTCGTTGGCCTCGACCTGGTTCCGGAGCCGGAGGGCTTCACCGGCAACTGGCACACGGCCGACTGCACGGACCCCGACGCCGTTGCCGCGGTCTTCGCCGCCGAGCGCATCGATGGCGTCGTCCATCTCGCTGGCATCCCCGACGAGCGTGATCTGCCCAGCGAACTGACCTCGCACGTCGTTACGACGGCGGCCCTGCTCGATGCGATGGTGGAGCACCGGATCTCCCGGATCGTCTACGCAAGTTCCAATCATGCCGTCGGTCGCACGCCCCGCCCTGCCGACGGACAGGGCCCGGTCTCCGACGACGCGCTCCCGCGACCCGACACTTTCTACGGGGTGGCCAAGGTTGCCGCCGAGGCACTGCTGCGGTTGTACGTCGACCGCTACGACATCGATGCCGTCGTCTGCCGGATCGGCTCCTTCCTCAGTGAACCCGGCTCGACCCGGTCGCTGTCGACCTGGCTCTCCCCCGACGACTGCGTGCGAATGGTCGAGGCCGCCCTGACCGCGACGGCGCCCGGCTATGCCGTGCTCTACGGGATCAGCAACAACACCCGGGCCTGGTGGGACCTCGAGCCCGGCCGACGGCTCGGCTACCAGCCGCTCGACGACGCCGAGCAGTTCGTCGCGCAGGTCGAGTCCGGCACGGACGACGCCGAAGAGGCGGGCCACGTCGGCGGACCCTTCGCCCTGGAGCGGTTTCACCGACCTGCTCTCGACCCACGCTGAGCCCGCCCCTGCGGATCTCACGCCCGCCCCGCCCCCAGCAGCGATGTGAACCCGGGGACTAGGTTGGGTACATGGCTACTACTGCGCTCAAGGGCAACTCCGTCAACACCATCGGCGAACTCCCGGCCGTCGGCTCCAAGTCTCCGGGCTGGGATCTGGTCGGCACCGGCCTCGCCCAGCTGACCCAGGCCGACTCCGAGGGCAAGCGTGTCGTCCTCAACATCTTCCCCAGCGTCGACACCGGCATCTGCGCCGCCAGCGTGCGCAAGTTCAACGAGCTCGCCGCGGGCCTGGACAACACCAGCGTCGTCAACGTCTCGAAGGACCTCCCGTTCGCCCAGGCGCGCTTCTGTGGCGCCGAGGGCATCGAGAACGTCGCTGTGGGCTCGGCGTTCCGTTCCCAGTTCGGCGACGACTTCGGCGTCACCATGGTCGACGGCCCGATGGCGGGCCTGCTGGCCCGCGCGGTCATCGTCCTCGACGCCGATGGCTCGGTCATCCACTCGCAACTCGTCGAGGAGATCACGACCGAGCCCGACTACGACGCCGCGGTCGCAGCTCTCTCCTGACTCCGGCCTCCCGCCAGGTAGCCAGCGAGCGATAGCGTCGAGACATGACCGACCTCTCGCTGGCCACCGCCGACCTGCTCGACCGCGCGCGAGCGTGGGCCGCCGAGGATCTCGACGAGCAGACTCGAGCAGAGCTGTTGAAGGTGATCGCGCAGGTCGAGACCGGCGGCGACAGTGCCGCCGACCTGGCCGACCGGTTCGACGGCACCCTGCAGTTCGGCACGGCAGGGCTGCGAGGCGCGCTCGGCGCCGGTCCGAACCGGATGAACCGGGTCGTGGTGTCCCGGGCCGCAGCCGGCCTGGCGGCCTACCTCATCGACTCCGGGCACCGGGGCGGCAGCGTCGTCATCGGCTTCGACGCCAGGCACAACAGCGACGTCTTCGCCCGCGACACCGCGGAGGTGCTGACCGGCGCCGGCTTCACGGCGCTGGTGTTGCCCCGCCCGCTGCCTACGCCGCTGCTGGCCTTTGCGATCCGTGAGTTCGGTTGCGCAGCGGGAGTCATGGTCACTGCGAGCCACAATCCGCCGCAGGACAACGGCTACAAGGTCTACCTGGGCGACGGCAGCCAGATCGTCTCGCCCGCAGACAGCGAGATCGCTGCCCGGATCGAGGCCGTCGGAGCCGTAGCTGACATTGCGCGTGGCGACGCCGGTCGGGTGCTGGACGAGGCGATCATCGATCGCTACCTCGACACGGTCGCCGACCTGGCCACCGACGGGCCGCGCGACCTGACGATCGTCTACACGCCTCTGCACGGCGTTGGTGGAACGTCGGTCGTGCAGGTACTCGAAACGGCTGGGTTCTCCGCTCCCCACATCGTGAGCGCGCAGGAGGAGCCCGACCCCGAGTTCCCCACAGTGGCGTTCCCCAACCCCGAGGAACCGGGCGCGATGGACCTGGCGCTGGCCCTGGCTGCCGAACGCCGCGCCGACATCGTGGTCGCCAATGATCCCGACGCCGACCGTTGCGCTGTGGCCGTCCCCGGGCGACACGGCTGGCGGATGCTGCGCGGTGACGAGGTCGGGGCACTCCTCGGACACCACCTGTTGAGCAGCGGCACGACCGGCACCTACGCCAACTCGATCGTCTCATCCACCCTGCTCGCCAAGATGGCCGCCGCTGCCGGCCAGCCGCACGAGGAGACGCTGACCGGTTTCAAGTGGATCAGCCGAGTGCCGGGCCTGGTCTTCGGCTACGAGGAGGCGCTGGGCTACTGCGTCGATCCCGAGCACGTCAAGGACAAGGACGGCATCTCAGCCCTCCTGCTGGTGTGCGAGATGGCAGCCACCGTCAAGGCGCAAGGACGCACCCTCGATGACGTGCTGAACGACATCGCCGCGCTCCATGGTCTGCACGCGACCGACCAACTGTCGGCGCGCTTCGACGACCTCGCTGCGATCTCGGCCACGATGCAACTGCTGCGCGATTCGCCCCCCCTCTCGCTCGGCGGGCTCCGGGTCGAGCGGCTCGACGACCTGGCTCAGGGCAGCGAGACGCTGCCGCCGACCGACGGTTTGCGCTTCGTGCTCGCCGACGATGCCCGCGTCATCGTGCGACCGAGCGGGACCGAACCCAAGGTGAAGTGCTACCTCGAGGTGGTCGTGCCGGTGAACCCCGAGGACGGCGTCGACGCGGCGCGCATTGCGGCGGCCGGGCGACTCGATGCCATCAAGGCCGACCTCAAGGTCGCCGCCAAGTGGTGATCGGTGGCGATCAGCCCGGCCGGCCGAAGTTCTGCACCCAGAACATCTTCTGCGACGGACCTGAGTTGGCGTAGCCGACACCCAACTGGGTGAACATCGAGCTCATCAGGTTGGCGCAGTGTCCCGGGCTCGCGAGCCACCCCTGGATCACCGATTCGGGCTTGGGATAGCCCGCAGCGATGTTCTCTCCGTAGGCCGACCCGACGTAGCCGACTGCGGCGATCCGCTCGCCAGGCGAACGACCCTCGGTCGATATGTGGGAGAGGTGGTTCGTCGTCGCCATGTCGCTGGCATGCGCCTGTGCTGCCGCCCGGAGCCGAGGCTCGGCGACCAGGGGCGGGACGGCGGGGTAGGCGGTGCTGCCACACGTGCGAGCGGTCGAGCGCGCCTCGTTGGTGAGCCGGACGACGTCCTGGGCATAATCCGGCACCGATGGCGTGGGCACCGCGATAGGTAGGGGGACGGGGGTCGAGACCGGCGTAGGAGTCGGGGTCGGGGTCGGGGTCGGGATGGTGATCGGCTGGCCGGGAGCCGACGCCGACCGAGTCCCGACGTCGATCGACCTGGTCGCCGTCACCGCCCGGCCTGCGGCTCCGGATCGGCGTACCACCAGGCGGAGGGCGAAGCTCCCTTGCCTGGCCGGTGCGACCCAGGTCAGGCGTGCCACCCCCCGCGCAGACGTCCTCCGCCAGGGGCCGTTTCGCCACGCACGCTCACCTATGCGTCGCTCCTGGAGCCGGACCGACCGGGCAACGCGTTGTCCGCGGGTGCGCACCACGACCTGGAACGTGGCGGTGACGTCCGGGGCGAGGCTGAGGGTGGCCACTCGCCACCCGCCTACGGTGGTGTCTGGGACGGCGTTCGCCGCTGCCGGTGCCATGAGGGCGAGCAGGAGGATCAATCCTGCGCCTGCCCGCAGCGCTACCACTTGTCCGCGATCGATCATTTTGTCAGAGTGGCAGCCGATTCTGCGCGGCGGGCCCGAACGCGAATATCCGTCCTGCTCAGAGCAGGATGGCGACTACCACAGCGACCACCGCAGCAGTGAGCAACCCGATCGGCAGCCAGGCCGGTTCGCGACGTACCTGTTGGGCCAGGGCCAACTGCTCGTCGGAGAACAGACCGACGCCCGCCGCCGCCCGCGCGTCCTCCATACGGTGGCGAAGCTCTTGCTCCACATAGTCGGGGTAGGCGATCTCGGCCACTGAGCGCTCCGGCTGGGTACGACGAGGGGGACGCCCCTCAACGAACGACCGGCGCCACGACCGGCCGACCACCGGCGAGACGTAGCGGCGCCTGCCTACCCGGACCGCGAGTACCTGACGCACTGCCAGTTCCTCGATCGCCGCCAGGGGCAGCCACACCGTTGCGAAGATCGAGCGCATGACGAGGTGCTCGGCATTCACCGACAACGCCGGCCAGAGCATCGTGGCCCACGCCAACACGCCACCCAGCACGACGAGCGTCACCACGACAGCCGGGACCGCCCCCGGATCGGCGGCTGCGACGGCGACGACGAGAGCCGTCAGGACCAGCGCCACGACTGCCATGAAACGGCCACTGGTCGGGTGAAATCGCACCTCTGCCGCGTCGACGGCCATCTCAGCTCCTCATGGTTGTCCCGCGTACCCTGCCCAACCCTATGCTGGGCTGGTGACAACAACTTCTGCCCACGTGGCCAGTGCAGGAGCCTTCGACGACATCACCGCTTCGGAGTCCTCGCTGCGCCGGTTCCTGCACGGTCTGCCGGGGGTCGACCAGGTCGGGGCCGATGCGCGGGCTGCCGGCCTCGGAACCCGCTCGATCAAGACGACGGCCAAGGCCTTTGCGATCGACCTGGCGATCCGGATGGTCGACCTGACCACCCTCGAAGGATCAGACACTCCCGGCAAGGTCAGCGCCCTCGCTGCCAAGGCAGTGCGCCCCGACCCCGCCGACGCCTCCTGCCCACAGGTCGCAGCCGTGTGCGTCTACCCCGACATGGTCGCGGTGGCGAAGCAGACCTTGGGTAGTTCCGGCGTCAAGGTCGCCTCGGTCGCAACGGCGTTCCCGAGCGGTCGGGCGGCCATCGACATCAAGCTCGCCGACACGCGCGACGCGGTCGAGGCGGGCGCCGATGAGATCGACATGGTCATCGATCGGGGAGCGTTCCTCTCCGGTCGCTACCTCCAGGTCTTCGAACAGATCGTCGCTGTTCGAGAGGCCTGTGGCGAGGCCCATCTCAAGGTCATCTTCGAGACCGGCGAGCTCCAGACCTACGACAACGTCCGCCGTGCCTCGTGGTTGGCCATGCTCGCCGGGGGTCACTTCATCAAGACCTCCACGGGCAAGGTGCAACCGGCTGCGACCCTGCCGGTCACGATGATCATGCTCGAAGCGGTTCGCGACTTCCGAGAGCAGACCGGCCAGATGATCGGCGTCAAGCCCGCGGGCGGCATCCGCACGACGAAGGACGCGATCAAGTATCTCGTGATGGTCAACGAGGTCGCCGGATCTGACTGGCTCGATCCCGACTGGTTCCGCTTCGGCGCCTCCACCCTGCTCAACGACCTGCTGATGCAGCGCACCAAGATGACCACGGGCCGCTACTCGGGCCCCGACTACTTCACTCTGGACTGAGGCACCTACACATGGTCAAGGTTCCCGAGAAGGCAACGCCCTTCTTCGCATACGCCCCGGCGCCCGAGTCACGCGCCATCGTCGACATCGCAGCCTCCTACGGTCTGTTCATCGACGGTGAGTTCGTCGAGGGTCACGCTAAGAGCTTCAAGACGATCAACCCGGCCACCGAAGAGGTGCTCGCCGAACTCTCCGAGGCCGACGAGACCGACGTCGACCTCGCAGTGAGGGCCGCGCGTCGCGCCTACACGCGGGTGTGGAGTCGGATGCCGGGCAGCGAGCGAGCGAAATACCTGTTCCGCATCGCTCGGATCATGCAGGAGCGCGGTCGAGAACTGGCCGTCCTCGAGTCGATCGACAACGGCAAGCCGATCAAGGAGTCACGCGACATCGACATCCCGGTCGCCGCAGCTCATTTCTTCTACTACGCCGGCTGGGCCGACAAGCTCTCCTACGCCGGTCAGGGCGTCAACCCGCAGCCGCTGGGCGTGGCCGGCCAGATCATCCCGTGGAACTTCCCGCTGCTGATGCTGGCCTGGAAGATCGCCCCGGCACTCGCCGCCGGCAACACCGTCGTACTGAAGCCGGCCGAGACGACGTCGTTGACAGCCCTGCTGTTCGCGGAGATCTGCCAGCAGGCCGATCTCCCGCCGGGCGTCGTCAACATCATCACCGGCGCCGGCAGCACCGGCCAGGCACTGGTGTCGCATCCGGATGTCGACAAGATCGCCTTCACCGGCTCTACCGAAATCGGCAAGTCGATCGCCCGCACCGTGGCCGGCACCAAGAAACGGGTCACCCTCGAACTCGGTGGCAAGGCCGCCAACATCGTCTTCGACGATGCGCCCCTGGATCAGGCCGTCGAAGGCATCGTCAACGGCATCTTCTTCAACCAGGGCCACGTGTGCTGCGCCGGCTCGCGACTACTCGTGCAGGAGTCGATCGCCGAGGAGCTACTGGAGAAGCTCAAGCGCCGGATGTCCACGCTGCGGGTGGGCGACCCGCTCGACAAGAACACCGACATCGGAGCCATCAACTCGGCCGAGCAGTTGCGAAAGATCCGCACGCTCTCCGAGATCGGCGAGGCCGAAGGCGGGGAACGTTGGTCTCCCCCGTGCGATCTGCCCGAGAACGGCTTCTGGTTCCCGCCGACCGTCTTCACCGGCGTGACCCAAGCGCACCGGATCGCCCGCGAGGAGATCTTCGGGCCTGTGCTGTCCACGCTGACCTTCCGCACCCCCGCGGAAGCGGTGGAGAAGGCCAACAACACGCCCTTCGGACTTTCCGCCGGGGTATGGACCGACAAGGGTTCGCGCATCCTCTGGATGGCCAACCAGCTCCGCGCCGGCGTGGTGTGGGCCAACACGTTCAACAAGTTCGACCCCACGTCGCCGTTCGGTGGCTACAAGGAGTCGGGCTACGGCCGCGAGGGTGGTCTGCCCGGTCTCGCCGCCTACCTGAAGGGAACCGACTGATGGCTCGCATCGACGTGAAGAAGACCTACAAGCTCTATATCGGGGGCACCTTCCCCCGTTCGGAGTCCGGGCGCAGTTACGTCGTCAACGACGCCAAGGGCAACCTGTTGGCCAACGCCGCGCAGGCCAGCCGTAAGGACGCTCGCGACGCCGTCATCGCCGCCAGGAAGGCCTTCGGTGGCTGGTCCTCGCGGACGGCCTACAACCGGGGTCAGGTGATCTACCGGATCGCCGAGGTGTTGGAGGGACGACGCGAGCAGTTCGTCGCCGAACTCCGCGCCAGCGAGGGCATCACGGCCGCCAAGGCCAACACGTTCGTCGACGCCGCCATCGACCGACTGGTCTGGTATGCCGGCTGGGCCGACAAGATCACCCAGGTCGAGGGCACCGCGAACCCGGTCGCCGGTCCCTTCTTCAACATCTCCTCGCCGGAGCCGACCGGCGTCGTTGCCGTCGTCGCGCCCGCGGGGCCACTGTTGGGCCTGGTCAGTGTCGTTGCGCCGATCATCACTACCGGCAACACCTGCGTCGTGATCGCCAGTGAGGCGCACCCGCTGACGGCGATCACCCTGGGTGAAGTGATGGCCACCTCCGACCTGCCCGGTGGTGTGGTCAACGTCTTGACCGGCTCGGTCGCCGAGGTCGCACCGTGGTTGGCCTCCCACATGGACGTCAACGCCATCGACCTGACCGGAGTCACCGACGTCGCCCTGTCGACGTCGCTCGAGGTGGCTGCCGCCGACAACCTCAAGCGCGTCCGCCGTGCGCCGGAGGCAGCCGTCGACTGGCTGGCGACCCCCGGTCTTGATCGGATGACCGACTGGCTGGAGACCAAGACCGTCTGGCACCCGATCGGGATCTGAGGCCACCCCTTCGCCAGCATCGCTTTGGCCCGATCGACGACCCCGAGCGAGGGGGGTGCGATCAGCCCGGCCCCCCTCGACCGGTCAGCGGGTGAGCAGTGCTGATCCCAACGCCATCAGCAGGTCCTGAGGGTCCTGCGCCTCGGAGGCCTGACCATCGGTGACTTCGGCGATCCGTTGCAACGCTGCCATGTCAGCGTCGGTGCTGATGCCGATGGCGATGATGCGCACGGGACGATCCGGGTCGTGCAGCTTGCCCAACTGCTTCAGCAGCGCATCGATGCCGATGGAGCCCGGGTCGTCGTTGGCGCCGTCACTGATGATCGCCACGGCGTTGTAGTAGTTCGGGTTGTACTCCCGCGTGGCGGCCTGGTAGGCCGCCAACGTGCTGTCGTAGAGGCCGGTGCCGCCCCGGGTCATGGTCGGGAGCAGGTCGGCCTGCTCGTTGAGCAACTCCTTGTGGATGCGCCCGTCCCCGGTCGGTGCATCCAGGCGCCGCAGCTGCGCCAGCTCCTTCCAGTCCTGGCCCGGGCCGCCCTGGTCGATGGAGAAGACTCTCAGGCCGATCCGCGCGTGGTCGGGGAAGGCAGCGAGTGCGCCCTTGGCGGCGTTCACGGCCAGCGCGACCCGGGACGTCTCGCCAGCGGACACGTCCATCGACGCCGAGACATCGACCAAGGCGAGCACGCTCGAGGGGACCGTCAGGATCCCCCAACTCTTCATGACCGCCCCGACCTGCGCCTTCTCGGGAGGGGGGAGCTGTTTCCCCTCGCCCACGCCGTCTCCCTCGCCCGACCAGACCCCGTCGGGACCGCGCAGCTTGTCACCGGCGATTGCGGCCAGCCCTTCCTCCGTGGTGAACCACGCGGCGATCTTCGCGCCGATGCGACCTGGCACGTCGAGCTCACCCGACCCCATCGTGAGCGATCCTTCACTCGAGCCGGGCTGCACCAGCGGGAAGTTGAGAAGTGCGACACCGCTGCGAGGAGAGACCCATTCGAGCGCGTCGTTGCCACGCTGGGCGATCAGGAGGTCCCGTTCAGTCACGGGAATCAGTTCAGGACTGCCCGGCGCGATGGTGTCGATGTTGACGTCGTTGAGGGTCCCGGAGGCAGCCTGAGCACCGAACTCCTGGGCAACCGGCGTCATCGCGTCCTGGGCGGTCATCGCAGTGCCGATGCCCTCTGCCGCCTCGGCGAACGGCGCCAGCATGGCCAGGGCAGAAGCCCCGCTCGCCTTGGGGTCCGAGACCACCAACTTCTTCGAGGCCAACACCTCGAGCCAGGAGTCCGGGGTGTGGCCGGTCCGGCCGCTCCCCAGACCCACCGGGGTGGAGGCCAGCGCGGGGACGAGCACCTTGCCCGTCTGACCTGCCTCGGTCAGCACCGTCTCCCAGGCCGGGGAGTCCGGCACCCAGAGGTCGGGAAATACGTCGTCCTCACCCTCGTCGACCTCGGCCTGAGCTTCGGCGACTTCACCGACGGTGGCGGTGGTGACGTCCAACTCGATGCACTGACCGTTGTCCTCCAGGGAGGCGACCGCCTCGTCGAACAGGTCGGCCATGGCCGGCGCGACGGTCACGGTCACGGTCGTGGGATCGCAGTCGGCGGCCTGTGAGGCATCGTCACCACCGATCGCCTGGAGCGCGAAGTAGCCGGCGCCGATCACCAGCAGGAGCGCGAGCGCGATGATCGCGATGCGGGGCGTGCCGGAACCGGTGTCGGTCGGCTCTGGCAGCTCAGGCGGAGGGCTGGAATGTGAGCCAAACATGGTTGCCTCTCAGGGCGGTCAGTGGACGTCTGCGCCGACGATAGGGGCATCCAGGGGCCTAGGAGTGGTAATGACCAAAGTCAT
>JARICB010000097.1 GCA_029264225.1 Nocardioides sp.
ACTCGCGCGGTGGTCGACTTGCCGACCGCGACCGAGCCGGCGAGGCCGATCACGAAGGGGGTGCGGGGCGGCTGTTGCCGGTGCAGGAACTCCTCCTGCTCGCGGTGCAGGCGCCCAGCGGAGGCGACGTAGAGGGACAACAGCCGAGACAGCGGTAGGTAGACCTGTTCCACCTCGTGCAGGTCGAGCTCGTCACCGAGGCCGCGCAGCTTGCGCACCTCCTCCGGAGTCAGTGGACTCTCCGTCTCCTTGGCGAGCGCCGCCCAAGCGGCTCGTTCAAGCTCGACGTAGGGGGAGGACTCGCTGGCAGCGTGCAGCCCCGCAGCGTCCGACATGAAGAGGATTCTTGCACCGGGTGCGCGCGCGCCGGGACACGGCTTGCTTGCGTAGACTCCGGCCCATGTGTGGAATCGTTGGATACGTCGGTGGCAAGCAGGCCCAGAGCGTTGTGATCGAAGGTCTGCGGCGGCTGGAGTACCGGGGCTACGACTCTGCAGGCATCGCGCTCGTGGACTCCTCGACCGGCACCGGCCAGATTGCCTGCGCAAAGCGGGCCGGCAAGCTCGCAAACCTTGAGAAGGCCCTCGGCGAGGTCGCACTTCCCGAGTCGAGCACCGGCATCGGTCACACCCGTTGGGCCACCCATGGGGCGCCCAATGACCAGAACGCCCACCCGCACCTGGGACAGCAGGCCCGGGTCGCGCTCGTGCACAACGGCATCGTGGAGAACTTCGCCTCCCTGCGCGCCGAACTCGAGAGCGCCGGGCACGAAATGACCTCCGAGACCGACACCGAGGTCGCCGCGCACCTGCTCGAACGGGAGGTCCAGACGGGGGCCGACCTCACCACCGCCATGCAGCGCGTGTGCCAGCGACTGGAGGGCGCCTTCACCCTGGTGGCCGTCGATGGTCAAGACCCCGACCGGGTAGTGGCTGCGCGCCGCAACTCGCCTCTGGTGGTCGGGATCGGTGAGGGCGAGAACTTCATCGGCTCCGACGTCGCCGCCTTCATCGAACACACCCGCGAGGCACTTGAGCTGGGTCAGGACCAGGTCGTCACCATCACCCGCGACGGGGTGGCCGTGACCGGCTTCGACGGTACGCCGACCGAGGGCACCCGCTACCACGTCGACTGGGACCTCTCGGCAGCGGAGAAGGACGGCTACGACTGGTTCATGCGCAAGGAGATCTTCGAGCAGCCCAGTGCGGTCCAGGACGCGATGCTCGGCCGGCACGACGCTTCCGGACGACTCCAGCTCGACGAGGTCCGGATCAGCGACGGTGAACTGCGCGAGATCGACAAGATCGTCATCGTCGCCTGTGGCACCTCCAACTACGCCGGACTGGTCGCGAAGTACGCCATCGAGCACTGGACCCGGATCCCCTGCGAGGTGGAGCTCTCCCACGAGTTCCGCTACCGCGACCCCATCCTGACCCGGAACACGCTGGTGGTGGCGATGAGCCAGTCGGGGGAGACCGCCGACACTCTGATGGCGATCCGGCACGCCAAGGAGCAGGGCTCGCGGGTGCTGGCCATCTGCAACACGAACGGCTCGACCATTCCGCGCGAGTCCGACGCCGTCATCTACACCCACGCCGGACCGGAGATCGGGGTCGCCTCGACCAAGGGCTTCCTGACCCAGTTGATCGCCTGCTACCTGCTCGGGCTCTACCTGGCGCAGGTGCGCGGCACCAAGTTCGGCGACGAGATCGCTCTCGTGGTCGCCGAACTGGAGAAGATGCCCGAGCACGTGCAGACCGTGTTGGATGACGCGGAGAAGATCTACGCGCTTGCGGCCAAGCACTCGAAGACCAAGTCGGTGCTCTTCCTCGGTCGCCACACCGGTTTCCCGGTCGCCCTCGAGGGGGCGCTCAAGCTCAAGGAGCTCGCTTACATCCACGCCGAGGGTTTCGCGGCCGGCGAGCTCAAGCACGGCCCGATCGCCCTGATCGAGGAGGGGCTGCCGGTCTTCTGCGTCGTGCCGCCCGAGGGACGTGACGAGCTGCGCCAGAAGATGATCAGCGCGATCCAGGAGATCCGGGCCCGGGGCGCCTACACCATTGTGCTGGTCGAGGAGGGCGACGACTCGATCGTGCCCTACGCCGATGAGCTGATCCGGCTGCCGAGGGTGCCGACGCTGCTCCAGCCGGTCGTCGCCGTCGTGCCGCTCCAGCTCTTCGCCTGCGAGCTCGCTACCCGCATGGGCCACGACGTCGATCAGCCGCGCAACCTGGCCAAGTCCGTCACGGTGGAGTAGTCGTGGCCGTGATCGGAGTGGGCATCGACGTGGTGGACGTCGCCAGGTTCGGGGAGTCACTGGCACGTACGCCGGCGCTGCGCGATCGGCTCTTCACTGCCGGGGAGGCCTCCCGACCGCTGGCATCGCTGGCCGCCAGGTTCGCGGCCAAGGAGGCGCTCGCCAAGGCACTCGGTGCGCCTACCGGGCTGGCCTGGCATGACGCGGAGATCGTCTCGGAGGACACCGGCCGCCCCCGCTTCGAGATGCGTGGAACCGTGGCGGCACGCGCGGAAACGCTCGGTGCCCACCACGTGCACGTGTCGCTCTCCCACGACGCCGGCATCGCCTCGGCCGTCGTAGTGCTCGAAACCTGAGTCGCGCGCAGCGATGACGGGCAGCGCTGCGTTAGCGTGGGCGGGCCGTCGAGGACGGTCCCGACCATGTGTCGTTCGGTGACAACCACAAGTGAGGTACGGGCATGGGTTTCCTGGACAGTGTCAGGGGTGCGATCAAGGACGCGATGTCGTCACAGTCGTCACGGGAGGCGGCCGCGGCCCGCAAGCTCGCACAGCAGGCCGAGGAGCAAGGCGTCGGCCCGGACGCGCCGCCGGAGGTCGCGGAGCAGCGCGTCGTCGAGTACCAGAACTACACGGTCAGCGTCGGTGACTCGATGCCCGAGATCGGGACCCGCTTCGGTGTCTCGGTTGCGGAGATCGCACGCATCAACGAGATCGACAATCCGGACCTGATCTTTCCCGGACAGGTCTTCCGGATCCCGAAGAACTGAGGCCCCGGCCATGCGTTCGGCCCATACCGTCGCCCAGGTCCGGGCAGCCGAGGCCGACCTGATGCGGAGCCTGCCTCACGGCACGCTGATGCAGCGGGCGGCCACCGGCCTGGCTCATGCCGTGCTCGACCTGCTCGGCGGTGGTTACGGCCGCCGGGTGCTGGTGCTCGTCGGCTCCGGCGACAACGGAGGAGATGCGTTGTACGCCGCAGCGGTGCTGAGTCGCCGCGGCGTCGCCGTTGACATCTTGCTGGTGGGAAGCAGCCACCACGAGGCAGGCCTGGCCGCTGCGCGTGCGGCCGGTGGCCGGGTGGCTGGGTCGGTGAACGATCTGTCAGGCCAACCCGACCTGGTGGTGGACGGAATCGTCGGCATCGGCGGCCGCCCGGGCCTGGCCCCGCCGGTGGTCGAGGTGCTCGCTGCCCTCGAGGCGATTCCCGTCGTTGCCGTGGACGTGCCGTCCGGGGTGGACGTCGACACCGGCGAGCTCGACGGTCCCTACGTGGTGGCCGACGTGACGGTCACCTTCGGAACCCACAAGGTCGCCCACCTCGTGGACCCCGCCGCGAGCGCGGCTGGCGTCATCCACCTGGTCGACATCGGCCTCGATCAGTCCGGGCCGACTCTCGAGGCCCTCCAGTCGGCCGACGTCGCCGCCCTCATTCCGCGCCCTGCCGAGCAGGACCACAAGTACACCCGCGGCGTGGTCGGTGTCCGCGCGGGCAGCGCCACCTACCCGGGCGCGGCGCTGCTCTGCGTCGCGGGCGCGTCGTGTGGTCTCGTCGGGATGGTCAGGTATGTCGGGGCCGAGCACGTGGCCAACGTCGTGCGGGTGACCCATCCCGAGGTGGTCGGTGCCGGTCGGGTGCAGGCATGGGTCGTCGGTCCCGGTGGCGGCGACACCGCCGGCGGAGAACTCGCAGCGGCGCTCGCCGACCACGTGCCGGTAGTGATCGACGCCGACGCCCTGGCGCACGTGGTCGCGCCACTCGACGTACCGTCCGTGCTGACCCCGCACGCGGGAGAGCTTGCCGTGCTCCTCGACGTCGATCGCGCCGACATCGAGGCCAGCCCGCTTCGCTATGCGCGGTACGCCGCTGACCACTTCGACTCCGTAGTGCTGCTCAAGGGCCGCCGCACCCTGATCGCCCGGCCCGACGGCCGGGTCCGGGTGACGACCACGGGGCCGTCGTGGCTGGCCACTGCCGGGGCCGGTGACGTGCTGTCCGGCGTGATCGGGGCCCTGCTGGCGGCGGGTCTCTCGCCCTGGGATGCTGCGTCGGTCGGCTCGTGGCTGCACGGTTGTGCCGCGACGCTCGCCTCGGGTGGAGGGCCGATCGTGGCCGGGGACGTGGCGCCCGCACTGAGGGGTGTCGTGCAGTCCCTGCTCTGAGGGGTGAAACAATCACCCCATGACCCCCACCCGGCCCGCGCGCGCCGAGCTGGTCGTCGATCTGGCAGCGATCCGGCACAACGTGCGCCGGCTGCGCGAGATCGTCGGGCCGGACGTGGCGATGATGACCGTGGTCAAGGCCGACGGCTACGGACACGGCATGGCCGAGGTCGCCCGCGCGGCCCGCGAGGCCGGCGCCGACTGGCTGGGCGTGGCCACCCTCGACGAAGCGCTCGCGTTGCGGGCTGCGGGGGATCGGGGCCGGCTGCTGTGCTGGCTGGCGATCCCGGGGGAGGACTACGCGGCGGCGGTGGCTGGCGACATCGACGTAGCGGCCTACTCGGTGGCCCAACTCGAGGAGGTGGCCGACGCCGGTCACGCCCGGGTCCACCTCAAGGTCGACACCGGACTCATGCGCGGTGGCGCCGCACGCTCTGACTGGCCCGACTTCTTCGCCGCCGCCAGCGACCTCGTGCGGCAGGGCCGGTTGACGGTCGCTGGCCTGTGGTCGCACCTGGTTGCCGCGGACGTGCCCGAGCATCCCGCCAACGACAGCCAGGAGGCGGAGTTCCGCGAGGCGATCGCCCTCGCCTCGTCCGCTGGCCTGCGTCCCGAGGTGCGCCACCTCGCCAACTCGGCCGCCGCGGTGCTGCGTCCTTCGGTCCACTTCGACCTGGTTCGCTGCGGGATCGCCGCCTACGGGCTCGACCCTGCTCCGGGCGTCACCTCAGACCTGGACCTCCGGCCGGCGATGACCGCGCGAGCTGCCTTCGTGTTGACCAAGGCCGTCCGGGCCGGTGCTGGGGTGTCCTACGGACATACCTGGATCGCGGAGCACGACACGACGCTCGGTCTCGTCCCGGTCGGCTACGGCGAGGGGATCCCGCGCGCCGCAGGCAACCTGGCCTCGGTCTGGGCCAGTGGTGCTCGCAGGCCGATCAGGGGCCGGGTCTGCATGGATCAGTTCCTGGTCGACCTCGACGGCGAACTGCCCCCACCGGGCACCGACGTCGTGCTCTTCGGCCCGGGAGATGGTGGCGAGCCCACGGCGCAGGACTGGGCCGATGCGCTCGACACGATCACCTACGAGATCGTGACTCGGCTCGGCGGACGCCTGACCCGACGCCACGTCGACCCGGAGGCCTGATGAGCGTCGGACGCAGAGTCATGGGTGCGGCCGCGGGCGCAGCAGGTCTGGCAGCAGCCGGTGCTGCCGTGCGGGTGGCCCAACGCAGTCGGGTGATCGCCCTGCGATCCGCCGGTGACGAGACGCCGTTCGGATCACTGCGCAGCGAGCCGCTCCACATCGTCGCCGACGACGGGACGGTGCTGCATGCTGAGGTTGACGAGGTCGCCCCCAAGTCCGAGCGGCGTCGATCGTTGAGCAACGAGCCGGACCTGACCGTCATCTTCGTGCACGGCTACGCCCTCAACCTCGATTGCTGGCACTTCCAGCGGGCTGGCTACCGCGGCCAGATCAGGACGGTCTTCTACGACCAGCGTTCGCACGGCCGGTCCGCTCGCTCGAGCCAGGACAACTCGACGATCGAGCAACTGGGCCTCGACCTGATGCGCGTCATCGAACAGGCATCCCCCGGGCCGTGTGTGCTCGTAGGACACTCGATGGGCGGGATGAGCATCATCTCGCTCGCCGAGCAGCATCCCGAGGTGTTCGGCGACAAGGTCGTCGGGGTGGCCCTGATCTCCACCACCGCCGGTGGTCTGGACCCGGGTCGGATCCTGTTCCCGATGCTTCCCCTCGGTATGGGTGGTAAGGCCATGGGCCGAGCGGTGCGCACGCTGGACCGCGGGCACCGGGTGGTCGACCTGGCCCGTAGGTGGGGTCACTCCGTGGCCGACGTGATGACCGACCGATACGCCTTCGGTGACGCAGTGCCCGGCGACTACGTCGACTTCGTCTTCGACATGCTCGACGCCACACCGTTCGCCGTGGTTGCCGACTTCTACGCCGCCTTTGCGAGCCTCGACAAGTTCGAGCACGTGGGGGTGCTGGGCAAGGTGCCGACCGCCATCATCTGCGGCACCGCCGACAAGATCACCAGTGTCAACCACAGCCGCAAGCTGCATTCGCGGATCCCCGGCTCGAGCCTGCTCGAGTGCCAGGGCGCAGGTCACATGGTCATCCTCGAGCGACACGAAGACGTCAATGCCGAGGTCGATGACCTGATCTCGCTGGCCACAGCCGCCCTCGAGGCGATGTGAACGTGCAGATTCGTCGGGTCGGACCGGAGGCTGCGGGTGAGGTTCTCGCCGTGATCCGCGCGGCCTTCGCGGCCCGTGTGCCCCTGGACCCGCCAGCCGATGCCCTCGCCGAGAACGAGGCCAGCGTGAGGGACGCACTTCGCCGCCACGGCGGACTGGTGGCGATGCTCGAGGATCGCGTCGTCGGCACGTTGTTGTTCGCCCCCACTCCCGAGACGATGATGCTGCGCCGGTTCGGCGTGCTGCCCGAGGCACAGGGCCACGGGATCGCTGCCGCGCTCGTCGCTGCCGCCGTGGACCACGCCCCGGGTCATTCGGCGCTGGCAGTCCTCGCGCGGGAGGAGTTGCCCCAGACAGTGGCGTTCTGGGAGCGACACGGCTTCGTCGTGCGTGAGCGGCGTTCGCCCTACCTCGAGCTGCGCCGTGACCTGCCCACGTCGTGGGAGGTCGTCGACGCCGACGCGATGCGGGCCCTCGGCGAACGACTCGGTCGAGCGCTGACAGCTGGTGACGTGGTCGTGCTTACCGGTGAGTTGGGGGCCGGCAAGACCACGCTTACCCAAGGGCTGGGCAGGGGACTGGGAGTGCGTGGCGCCGTCACTTCGCCGACGTTCGTCATCGCTCGCGTCCACCCGTCGCTGGTGCAGGGGCCAGATCTGGTCCATGTCGACGCCTACCGGCTCGGCGGTATCGAGGAGTTGGACGACCTGGACCTCGACACCTCGCTGGAGGAGGCAGTCACCGTGGTGGAATGGGGTGCTGGCCTGGCCGACGTGCTGGCCGACTCCCGCTTGGAGGTCACGATCAGCCGGGCGCTGGCCGATGAATCCACCGACGCCGAACTCGATCCGCGGGTGGTTCATGCACGCCGCGTGGTCGCCTGAGTAGCCTCACCACCGTGCTCCTCTCCTTCGACACCGCGACCCCACTGGTCAGCGTCGCGCTCCACGACGGCGATGACGTCGTCGCCGAACGCGTCTCCGAGGCGGCGATGAAGCATGGCGAACACCTCGCCCCGCTGATCGCCGCAGTCATGAGTGACGTCGGCATCGTCCGGCAGGATCTGACCGCCATCGCCGTAGGTGTCGGTCCCGGTCCGTTCACCGGCTTGCGGGTAGGGCTGGTCACTGCCCGCACCCTGGGTTTCGTGCTCGAGATCCCCGTCTACGGCGTGTGCTCCCTCGACGTGCTTGCCATCGAGGCAGTCGACACCGGAGCCGTCAGCGGCGACTTCCTGGTGGCCACCGACGCCCGACGCAAAGAGGTCTACCTCGCCTCCTACGACAACCAGGGAAGCCGTCTCGACGGACCTCTGGTGGCCAATCCGGCCGACGTGGCCAGCGACCTCCCGGTCGTCGGCGCCGGGCCGGTTCTCTACCCCGACCACTTCCCGCACGCGGCGGGGCCGGCCCAGCCCAGCGCCGGCTGGCTGGCCCGGGTGCTGGCTCAGGAACGAGCGGAACTGCTCGACCCTGACCCCCTCTACCTGCGTCGCCCCGATGCCGTGGCCAGTGCTCCTCGCACACCCGCCACCCCGGCACCGCGCCCATGATTCGGTTGGCCCTCGCGGCAGACCTGCGGGCGGTGGCAACCCTGGAGCAGGAACTCTTCGGCGCGGACGCGTGGTCGCAGGAAGCGTTGCGCGGCGAACTCGATGGTCCCGGTCGGCGCTTCGTGGTGGCCCAGGACGGTGCCGAACTCGTCGGCTACGCCGTGTCGATGGCGCTTGGTGACGTGCTCGACCTGCAGCGCATCGCCGTACGACCCCGGCAGCAGCGCACCGGACTGGCCACGGCCTTGCTCAAGGATTTGTGGGGACACCCGGGTAGTGCGGATCGGATGCTGCTCGAGGTCAGTTCGGCCAACCGGGGCGCCGTCGCCTTCTACCTCGACGCCGGCTTCAGCCAGATCAGTGAGCGGCGCGGCTACTACCGCGACGGCTCCGACGCCCTCGTGCTGGCTCGCTCGTTGCGTGGCGAGGCCGATGCTTCGACGAGCAGCACTGCCCCATCGGAGAGGATGTAGTCATGAGCGACGAACCCCTGGTGCTGGGCATCGAAACCTCGTGCGACGAGACGGGTGTCGGCATCGTG
>JARICB010000104.1 GCA_029264225.1 Nocardioides sp.
AGCAGCTCGGCGATCGTCGGATGGTGGATCGCGTGCACTTCGTCGGGACTGGCGATGCCGACCTCGCCGCGTTCGCGCCACCAGCCCAGGACGGGGGTGACGGCGAAGTTGGACGGCGGCAACCACAGCTCCGGCAGCTCCCCGAACACCTCGATCGAGGTCGGGTCGAGGGCGATCTCCTCCTCCGCCTCGCGCAGGGCGGCCTCAATCTTGGTCTCGCCCGGGTCGACGCCGCCGCCGGGGAACGACACCTGGCCAGGGTGCGAGCGCATGGAGTGGGAGCGTTCGGTGAGCAGCAGCTCGCCCTCACCGTCGGCATCGGTGTCGGCAAACAGCATGAGCACGGCGCCGCGCCGGGCGTCGTGGCCCTCCGGCGGCATGAACCTGGTCAGCTCGTGCACCGTGATCTGCGAGCAGGCGACAACGACGGGCTGGAGCCACTGCGGGTAGTCGGCCAGAGCCCGTGGGGGCCCGGCCTCGGATGCAGTCACAGGCCCAGCCCAAGGTGGTCGTTGACCATCGCCACGATGTCTGCCACCGAGTCGACGGCGGCGGCGTTGACGTGCGTCACCGTGCCCTGCTGGTCGACCAGGGCCCAGAACGGCAGCCCGCGCAGGGAGGGAACAGCGCCCTGACCGTTGATCGAGCCTTCCGGGTCAGTTACTAGGTCGTAGGTGACGCCCGCCGTTGCGATCATCTCCGCAGCCTTGACCGGTTGCGAGTCCTGGAAGTCGATGCCGAGCACGGCCAGCTGGTCGCCGTACTGCTGGTGGAACTCCTCAATCAGCGGCAACTCTTCGACACAGGCACCGCACCAACTGGCCCACAGGTTGATCACCATGGGCCCGCGGACCTCGCCGAGGTCAACCGCCGGGTCGCCGTCGAAGCCCTGCAACGTCAGGTCGGGAAGGGTGTCTGGTCGTTCGGATGCGGCGTCGTCACTGCACCCGACGAGGGTCAGGGCAAGCGCGAGTGCTGCAACGAGCGCGCGGATCATGCCGGCCCCTGTGTCTTGACCAGCTTCTCGGCCTCGATCGGGTCGGTCGGGCCTTCGCCGTAGGAGGGGCAGAGGGCGGCCACCGGACAGGCACCGCAGGCCGGCTTCTTGGCGTGACAGATCCGTCGGCCATGCCAGATCACGTGGTGCGAAAGCATGGTCCAGTCACGCTTGGGAAACAACGCGCCCACGGCGTGCTCGACCTTGACCGGATCGGTCTCCCCGGTCCAGCCGAAGCGTCGCGAGAGCCGGCCGAAGTGGGTGTCGACGGTGATGCCGGGCTGGTCGAAGGCGTTGCCGAGCACGACGTTGGCGGTCTTGCGCCCGACACCCGGCAGGGTGACCAGGTCCTCAAGGCGCGCGGGCACGTGACCGTCATAGTTCTCGACCAACGCCTGGCTGAGCTTCAGTAGGGAATCGGTCTTGGCGCGGAAGAAGCCGAGCGGCCCGACCAGCTCTTCGAGGTGCTCGCGAGGGGCAGCCGCCATGGCCTCTGGCGTCGGGTAGGCCGCAAACAGCACCGGGCTGGCCTTGTTGACCCGCCGGTCGGTGGTCTGTGCCGAGAGCACGGTGACGACCAGACACTCGAAGGCGTTGGTGAAGTCGAGCTCGGCCTTCGCGTCGGGATAGGTCTCCGCCAGAATCCGGTTAATCTTTCGGGCCCGCCGAACGAGGGACGTGTCGGGCTTCGGAGGCGGGAGTACGCCGCCGCGCGACGCGGTGGCAGAGCGAGCAGTCGGCACCCGCTCACCCTACGGGCCACTACCGACACCCGTGCTTGCAGCGCTAGCGACCGAGACTCGGCACCCCGGTCGGGGCCGAGGTGGCACTTGTGACTCAGACCACGGCTAGGATCACACCGGGTCCTTCACGCGAAGGCACTCAGAGCCCGGACCGCTCAAATTATTTGGAGGCATCACGTGGACAGCGACGTACTTCGTCAAGCTCCGCTATTCAGCGCGTTGGACGATGAAGCGGCCACTGCGCTGCGTACCTCGATGGCCGAGTCATCCCTACGTCGCGGCGACGTGCTGTTCCATGAGGGAGACTCGGGCGACAAGCTGTACGTCGTCCTCGAGGGCAAGGTGAAACTCGGCCGATCGTCCGCCGACGGCCGCGAAAACCTGTTGGCGATCATGGGCCCCGGCCAGATGTTCGGCGAGCTCTCGCTCTTCGATCCGGGCCCGCGCTCGGCGACCGTCACGGCCGTTACCGATGCCACGTTCGCCTCGCTCTCGCACACCGACCTGTTGCGCTGGCTCGACGGCCGCCCGCTCGTTGCCCGCGGGCTGCTGTCGCAACTCGCTGCCCGGCTGCGCAAGTCCAACGACGTCGTGGCCGACCTGGTCTTCTCCGACGTCCCCGGTCGCGTTGCCAAGGCGCTGCTCGACCTGGCCGACCGGTTCGGCCGCACGGCCGACGACGGCGTCCACGTGCACCACGACCTCACCCAGGAGGAGCTCGCCCAACTGGTCGGCGCCTCCCGCGAGACGGTGAACAAGGCGCTGGCCGACTTCGCCTCCCGCGGCTGGGTGCGGCTGGAGCCGCGCTCGGTCGTCATCATGGACGTCGAGCGGCTCGGGCGCCGGGCCCGCTGACGCTCGGTGGATCTGGCGCGTCTGGTCCCACAGGAGTTCGCTGCTGCTGGGGTCTTCCTCAACTCAGCGACCCTCGGCCTGGCGCCGCTGCGCAGCGTCACGGCGATGCGCGACTACGAGGCGTCCCGCCAGGCCGGCACAGTCGATGCCGTCGGTGTCGATGCCTACGTCGAGCGTGGTCGTGCAGCGTTCGCCAGGCTCGTCGGTCGCTCACCTGCCGAGGTGGCGGTCGGAGCCCAGACCTCGCAGTTCGTCGGGCTCGTGGCCGCATCGCTGCCCCCGCGCAGCGTCGTACTCGCCGCCGAGGAGGACTTCACCTCGGTCCTCTTCCCGTTCCTGCACGCCGACCTGGATGTGCGACTCGTGCCGTTGGCCGGTCTGCTCGATGCGATCACCGATGACGTCGATCTGGTCGCGGTCTCGGCGGTGCAATCCGCTGATGGTCGCGTCCTCGATCTGGATTCGCTCGCCGAAGCAGCGGCCAGGTCCGGTGCGCTGACGCTGGTCGACGCCACCCAGGCGGCCGGTTGGCTGCCGCTGGAGCAACTACGCGCCGACTACGTCGTAGCCAGCGGCTACAAGTGGCTACTCGGCCCGCGCGGCACCTGCTTCTTCGCCGTCGCCCCCAGCGCTCCAGCGTTGCCGGCACTTGCCGCGGGTTGGTATGCCGGGGAGTCACGTTGGGACTCGATCTACGGGCCGCCGCTGCGACTGGCGGCCGATGCTCGGCGCTACGACGTCTCCCCCGCCTGGGGTTGCTGGGTCGGTCACGCCCCCGCGCTCGACCTGCTGCTGGAGGTCGGGATCGACCGTATCCACGCCCACGACGTAGCTCTGGCCAACGCGTTTCTCGATGGTCTCGGCCTGGCACCGGGCAATTCCGCGATCGTCTCGGTCGCGGCGCCGGACGACGTACAGCAGCGTCTCGCGACCGCTGGTGTGGCTGCCGCCGTACGCGCTGGCCGCCTGCGGCTCTCTTTCCACCTCTACAACAGCGACGCAGACGTCGACGCCGCACTGCGCATGCTCGCCTGAGCAGCCACTCCGTCGGACGTAACCCGGGACGTCCGACGACCCGGTCGCCGGAGCAGCCACCCCGTCGGACATCCTACCGGACGTCCGACGACCCGGTCGCCGGAGCAGCCACACCGTCGGACATCCCGGCGGACGTCCGACGACCCGGTCACCGGAACAGCCACACCGTCGGACGTAACCCGGGACGTCCGACGACCCGGTCGCCGGAGCAGCCGGAACGTCGGACATCCCGGCGGACGTCCGACGAATCGGGTCAGGGGTGCTCGACCAGGTAGGCCAACTGCGCCCGCACCGAGAGTTCGGCGGCACCCCAGAGCACGGGGTCGACGTCGGCGTAGACCGTCTCCACGATCCGACGCGGCACCTCCTCGACTGCCACTCCCTCGGGGTGCGTGGCTGCACCCAGGGCAGCGAACGCGAGGCGCACCTGCTCGAGGCGCTGCTGGCGGTGAGCGAGGTAGTAGTCCAGGACGCCGAGTGCGTCCTCGATCACCGGGCCGTGGCCGGGCCAGACGGTGGTAATGCCCTGCTCACCGCACAGGGAGCGCAGCCGCTCCAGCGAGGAGAGGTAGGCGCCGAGATGGCCGTCCGGGTGCGCCACGACGGTGGTGCCGCGTCCCAGCACGGTGTCGCCGGTCAGCACGGCGCGGTCGCTCGGTACGACGAAGGACAAGGAGTCGGCCGTGTGGCCGGGGGTAGTGACGACGTGCACCTCGAGGCCGGCCACCTCCACCACGTCACCCTCGCCGAGACCTTCGGAGCCGAGCCGGTAGGCGGGATCCAGCGCCCGCACGCCGCAGCCGTGCCGCTCGGCATACTCCCGGGCAGCCTCACTGTGATCGGCGTGATGGTGGGTCAGCAAGACGGCAGCCACGTCGCCTGCCACGGCATCGATCGCGTCGAGGTGAGATTCGATGCTGGGCCCGGGGTCGATGACGATCGACCGCGACGAGTCGGGGTCGCGCAACACCCAGGTGTTGGTGCCGTCCAACGTCATCATGTTGGCGTTGGGCGCGAGGACGCAGGTCGCGGAGGCGCCGAACGTGCCACCCGTCCAACTCATCGCGAGTCCAGCAACGCTTCGTAGGCGGGCGGGGTGGACAGCACGAAGTCGTCTCCGGCCGCCGTCACCTCGGGCGTGAACATCTCGACGGTCCGCGAGGTGGCCTCTTCGAGCACACCGGCCACCGTTGAGCGCTGCCCGATCTCCAGGCAGGTCAGGTAGGTCGGCGGCAGCATCATCATCTCGCCCTGCTCGACGGCCGAGACTGCCGACATCGCCGGCACCCACGTCACCTCCGACGACTCGGTCGAGACGTCGCGGGTGGCCTGACCGTGCGGCATCGAGGCTACGAAGACCCAGGTGCGGTAGCGCTTGGGTTCGAAGACCGGCGTCAGCCAACCCGACCAGGCGCCGAGCAGGTCGGTACGCAGCACCAGCCCGCGACGTACCAGGAAGTCGGACATCGACAACTCGTTGGACTCCAGGGCCACCCGGTCGGCTTCCCAGTCGTCGCCGGTGGTGTCGCTGACAACAGTGTCGGCCGACGAGCCAGCGAGCAGCACCCCCGACTCCTCGAAGGTCTCCCGCACAGCCGCACACACCAGTGCCCGGGCCAGCGCGGGTTCGCAGCCCAGCATCGTGGCCCACGACTCGACCGACGGTCCGGCCCAGGCGACGTCTTCGGCGAAGTCGCGCGGGTCCACGCCGCCGCCGGGGAAGACGCACATGTCTGCCGCGAACGCCATCGACAGGTGCCGGCGCAACAGGTAGACCTCTGGTCCCGAAGTCCCGTCGCGCATCAGCACGACGGTGGCCGCGTTGCGCGGTTCGACCGGTGTGGCTTCACCGGCCGCGTAGGCGTGCGCCTGGTCCACGAAGTGTTGCGGGACCGGCATCCGGCTCAGACCGGGCACGTCAGCCTGCAACCTCGACGACGAGCTCGATCTCGACGGGTACGTCGAGCGGGAGCACCGACACACCCACGGCGGAGCGCGCGTGCTTGCCGGCATCGCCGAACGCCTCGGCCAGGAACTCCGATGCGCCGTTGGCGACCTTCGGTTGGCCGGTGAAGTCAGGGGTGGAGGCGACGAAGACGACGACCTTCACGATCCGGGTGATCTGTTCGAGCGAGCCGATCTCGGCCTTGATCGCGGCAAGCGCATTCAGCGCGCACTGGCGAGCACACTCATAGCCCTGCTCGTC
>JARICB010000124.1 GCA_029264225.1 Nocardioides sp.
CGAGGATTCTCCGAATCCGTAAGCCCAGTTCTACCCTCGGACTCACTCGAGCGGAGCCTCCGCTTCCCAAGAACATCCGAGGGATTCGTTGATGGACTACAAGGTTGCAGACCTCAGCCTGGCCGACTTCGGTCGCACCGAGATCACTCTCGCTGAGCACGAGATGCCCGGCCTCATGGCCATGCGTGAACGCTTAGGCAAGGAGAAGCCGCTTGCCGGCGCCCGCATCGCCGGCTCGATCCATATGACCATCCAGACCGCGGTCCTGATCGAGACCCTCGTCGACCTCGGCGCCGAGGTCCGTTGGGCCTCCTGCAACATCTTCTCGACCCAGGACCACGCCGCCGCTGCGGTGGCGGTCGGTCGCGAAGGCACCGTGGAGAACCCGCAGGGTGTCCCCGTCTTCGCCTGGAAGGGCGAGACGCTCGAGGAGTACTGGTGGTGCACCCAGCAGATCCTGATGTGGCCCGAGGGCACGTCCGCCAACATGATCCTCGACGACGGTGGCGACGCCACCATGCTGGTCCACCTCGGTGTCGAGATGGAGAAGACCGGCGTGGCCCCCGACCCGGCCACCGCGGCCAGCGGCGAGCAGAAGATCGTCTTCGACGTCCTCAACGCCTCCCTCAAGGAGTCCAGCGACCGTTGGACCCGGATCGCCGGCGAGATCAAGGGCGTTACCGAGGAGACCACCACCGGTGTGCTGCGTCTCTACGACATGATCAAGGAAGGCTCGCTGCTCTTCCCGGCCATCAACGTCAACGACTCGGTGACCAAGTCCAAGTTCGACAACAAGTACGGCTGCCGGCACTCGCTGATCGACGGCATCAACCGCGCCACCGACGTCCTCATCGGCGGCAAGGTCGCGGTCGTCTGTGGCTACGGCGACGTCGGCAAGGGCAGTGCGGAGTCGCTGCGCGGGCAGGGTGCGCGCGTCATCGTGACCGAGATCGACCCCATCTGCGCCCTCCAGGCCGCGATGGACGGCTACCAGGTCGACACCCTCGACAACGTCCTGGACGTGGCCGACATCATCATCACCTCGACGGGCAACAAGGACGTCGTGAGTGTTGAGCAGATGAAGCGGATGAAGCACAACGCGATCCTGGGCAACATCGGTCACTTCGACAACGAGATCGACATGGCTGGCCTCGAGGCCGACGGTGTCGCCACTCGTAAGAACGTCAAGCCGCAGGTCGACGTGTGGACCTTCCCCTCCGGTAACGCGATCATCGTGCTCTCCGAGGGTCGCCTGATGAACCTGGGCAACGCGACCGGCCACCCGTCGTTCGTCATGTCGAACTCGTTCACCAACCAGGTCCTCGCGCAGATCGAGATCTTCACCAAGCCCGAGCAGTACCCGGTGGGCGTCTACGTGCTGCCCAAGCACCTGGACGAAGAGGTCGCCCGGCTCCACCTCGACGCCCTCGGTGTGCGGCTGACAACGCTCACCGGTGACCAGGCCTCCTACCTGGGGATTCCGGTCGAGGGACCGTACAAGGCCGACCAGTACCGCTACTGAGACAGAATTGCCCTATGAGCCCTTCTGAGCAGCCCACGAGGGGCAGTGTCTTGGTGGTGGACGACGATTCGTCGCTCGCCGAGATGCTGTCCATCGTGCTGCGGCAGGAAGGCTTCGAGAGTCGCATCGTGACCCGCGGTGACGAAGCACTCGAGGCCTTCCGCAGTTTCCGTCCGGACCTGGTGCTGTTGGACCTGATGCTGCCCGGCAAGGACGGCATCGACGTGTGCAAGGAGATCCGGGCCGAGTCCGGCGTGCCGATCGTCATGCTGACCGCCAAGAGCGACACGATCGACGTAGTCCTCGGCCTCGAGTCCGGAGCCGACGACTATGTCGTCAAGCCGTTCAAGCCCAAGGAGCTGCTGGCGCGCATCCGGGCCCGCGTCCGCCACAACGACGTCCCCGCCCAGGAGTCGCTGACCATCGGCGACCTGGTCATCGACGTAGCCGGACATTCGGTGACCCGGGCAACTACCCAACTCAACCTGACGCCGCTCGAGTTCGACCTGCTGGTGTGCCTGGCGCGCAAGCCGTGGCAGGTCTTCACCCGCGAGGTGCTGCTCGAGCAGGTCTGGGGCTACCGGCACAGCGCCGACACCCGGCTGGTCAACGTGCACGTACAGCGGCTGCGGTCCAAGGTCGAACACGACCCGGAGAACCCGGAGATCGTTCTCACCGTCCGCGGCGTGGGTTACAAGGCAGGTACGGCGTAGGTCGACCATGTCCGCGCCGAAGGCACCCGACACCATCCGCCGGCTCGAACGCACGAGCCATGGCGTACGTCGCGCCCTGACGTTCTGGCGTCGCTCGGTGCAGGCGCGGGTCGTGGCCAGCACCGTGCTGCTCTCGGCGATCGTGGTCGGGATCGTCGGCGTCTTCCTGATCCAACAGACCCGTGAGGGGCTGGTGGACAACCGGGTCAGCAAGGTCATCGCCGAGGCGGAGAACGAGACGACCGACGCGCGCAACAAGCTGGGTTCGGTCCCCGGCACCGACGTCAATGAGGCCGGTCAACAAGACGACCTGGTCGAACCGCTCATTGCCCGGGGCGCCTCCCGCGGCTTCGCCGTGGCCCTCTCTCCGGCCATCGGCAAAGGCAGCAGCATCTCCGACGGTGGCGCCAAGTTCACCCCCGGCCTCGACCTGACCAGCGTCCCCGAGGGCCTGCAGCGGCACTTCGACAAGCCGGCGGCGACGGCGTGGACCTTCACCACGATCCGCACCACACGCGACATCACGGGTCTCCCGGAGGGGCCCGGCATCGTAGTGGCCAGCCAGGTGACGCTCCCGGCCGACAACAGCACCTACACCCTCTACTACCTCTATTCGCTCAGCGAGGAGCGCGGCACGCTCGACCTGGTGGCACAGGCGCTGCTGACCGCCGGGGTGCTGCTCCTGTTGCTCGTGGCCGGTCTCGCCTGGGTCGTTGCCCGGCAGGTCGTGACGCCGGTGCGGATGGCGCGGCGGGTCGCAGAACGACTGGCTGCCGGCCAGCTCCAGGAGCGGCTGCGAGTCACCGGGGAGGACGACCTCGCCCGGTTGGCGACCTCCTTCAACCAGATGGCCAGCAACCTGCAGAAGCAGATCCGCCAGCTCGAGGAGCTCAGCCGACTCCAGCGGCGCTTCGTCTCCGACGTCTCGCACGAGTTGCGCACCCCGTTGACGACCGTCCGGATGGCCGGCGACGTGCTCCACGACGCCCGCTCGAGTTTCGACCCCGGCACCAAACGGGCCGCCGAGCTGCTCCAGACCGAGCTCGATCGGTTCGAGACGCTGCTGGCAGACCTGCTCGAGATCAGTCGATTCGATGCGGGCGCCGCGGTGCTTGATGCCGATGACGTCGACCTCGTCGATGTGGCCAACCGGGTCGTCGAGTCGACGATCGCCCTCGCCGAGGCGCGCGACATCAGGGTCATCGTGGAGAACCCCGGGCACCGCTGCCTGGCCGAGGCCGACGTACGCCGCGTGGAGCGGATCGTGCGCAACCTGGTCACCAACGCCATCGACCATGCGGAGTCGAGGGACATCCACATCACGGTCGCAGGCGACGAGCACTCGGCCGCCATCGCGGTACGCGACCACGGCGTCGGGCTGGGTCCCGGTGAGTCGGCCATGGTGTTCAACCGGTTCTGGCGCGCCGATCCGGCCCGCGCACGCACCAGCGGCGGCACCGGCCTCGGGCTCTCGATCGCACTCGAGGACACCCACCTGCACGGCGGCTGGCTGCAGGCGTGGGGTCGACCCGGACAGGGCTCCCAGTTCCGGCTGACCTTGGCGCGCCGACTGAGCCAACCGTTGCGCTACAGCCCGCTGCCGCTCGTACCCGTCAACACGAGCGAGTCGGTATGAGGCGACGGAGCGCCCGTCTGGGCCTGATTCTCGGCGCTGTGCTGCTGTTGCCGGCCTGCATCCAGATGCCCAGTGAGGGACCGGTGACCGAAGTCGACAGCGACTCGGTCACCCCTTCCACGCCCGGCATCTACTTTGACCCGAAGCCGCCGCAGGCGGGCGAATCGGCCACTGAGATCGTGACGCACTTCCTCGAGGCCATGAAGGCGACACCGGTCAAGACGAGCGTCGCTCGACAGTTCCTCACACCCGACGCCCAGCGTCGATGGGCGCCGGACAGCGCCGTCATTACCTACGCCGAGCTCGGCGACCCCGTGGGTGACGGGGTCGAGGTGATGTCGGCGATGACCGGGCTGGAGGAGTACGACGCGCGCGGCGCCTGGCAGCGTTCACGACTACGGAAGACGATGCGCTTCGGCCTGACCTCCGACCGGGGCGAGTGGCGCATCGACCAACTGCCCGACGCGCTGATCGTCCCGGAGAGTTGGTTCGAGGATCAGTACCGCCGCGTCTCGCTCTACTTCTTCGACCCGACGGTGCGGATCCTCGTCCCCGAGCCGGCCTTCGTCCCCGACGGTGAACAGCAGGCGTCGTCGCTGGTGCGGGGACTGCTCAACGACCCGACCCCCGACCCCCGGCTGATCCGCACCTTCCTGCCGCCGGGGTTCACCTCCCGGCTCGGCGCGGTGCCGATCACCCCGGCTGGGGTGGCCGAGGTCACGCTGGTGGGCGACCCCGATGTCCTCGACGAGGCGACCATACAGCGGATCGTGACGCAGTTGGTCTGGACGATGCGTCAGGACACGAGGATCCGCGCGGTGCGACTCAGCATCGGTGAGGAGGAGCTGAGTCTGCCGGGCGGTGTCACCCAGATCGCTCTGGATGTCGGCAGCGAGTTCGACCCGAACGGAGCCCAGTCGAGCGGAGACCTCTTCGGCCTGGTCGAGGGGAAACTGGTCCGCGGCTCGATCGGCTCGCTGCTGGCGACCCCCGGCCCGATGGGGGCCGAACGACTCGGGGTGCGCTCGATCGGCGTCAGCCTCCGCGGTGAACGAGTGGCTGGCGTGTCGGGTGACGGTACGGCGCTGCTCGTGGCGCCGGTCGACTCCGAGGGCAGTGCGGTTCAGGTGGTCAGCGGTGCGCGCGACCTGCTGCCCCCGGCCTGGGACTTCGCCGACCGTATCTGGTTGGCCGATCGGGCCCGGGGAGGGAGCCGGATCAGCGTCGTGACCGGCGAGAGCCGCAGGGCTCTCGAGGTGCCCGGGATGAGTGGTCGCGATGTGCGACACCTGTTGGTATCGCGCGACGGCTCCCGACTGGTCGCCGTGATCCGCACTGCCAAGGGGGACCGGATCGTGGCGAGCCGGATCCTGCACGATGACGCAGGAGGGGTCCTGCGAGCGACGCAGGCGCAGCTGCTTGACTTCGGTCCCGAGAACACCACCGGCGTGATCCGCGACATCGCCTGGCGTTCGCCGACGGCGATCTCGGTGCTGACCGACATCACCGACGACCTGTCCGAGGTGGCCACGATCTCGGTCGATGGTGCGCCCGGTGAGCTGGCCACCGAGGGCGCCTCCCGACTGCGTGGCGGCACCCGAGAGCTCGTCAGTTCGCCGGTGGAGGGTGCCGAGGTGTTCGGTCTGGCCCGTGCCTCGGTCGCTGATCTGACGGCGCCGGAGCGACCGGTGGGTCCGTTGCCGAAGCGCTTGGCATCGCTGACCTACGTCGGCTGAGGTTCTCCACAGGTCACGGACTGCTGCTTGTCACTCGCCGGGCCTGCTGATGCGATGAGGGAATGCGTGATGCGGCCCTCGACCTGGTGCTCGGCAGCACCTGCGTCGGGTGCGGCAGATCGGGACGGATGCTGTGTTCGGGCTGTCGAGTGGCGCTGCCCCGGGAACCCCGGGTGCTGTGGCCCTCCCCGGCGCCGCCCGGGCTGGTGACGCCGTGGTCGGTGGCCGACTACGAAGGTGCGATCCGGGCCATGATCGTCGGACACAAGGACCGCGCCCAGTTCGCCTTCCGTCACGTGCTGGCGGACCTGCTGACGGTCGCGATCAGGGCGGCGGCCCTACCGACTCCCGGACCAGTCGTCCTGGTCCCGGTGCCCTCGCGTCCCGGCTCTGCCAGACGACGTGGTCACGATCCGCTGGGCACTCTGATCCGGTTGGCGGTGCGCACCCTGCGCCGCGAGGGCTACGACGCCGCGTCGGCCGCGATCCTTGTCTCGAGTCGACGCGTCGTCGACCAGGCCGGGCTGACGGCACTCGAACGAGCCACCAACCTGTCCGGGTCGATGAGTTGCCCGTCGCTGCGCCTGGCCGGCCTCGCACGTCGTCGTAGCCATGCCCGACTGGTGGTGTGCGACGACGTCCTGACCACCGGTGCGACGGTCTCCGAGGCGCAGCGAGCGCTTGCCGTCGTAGGGCTGACACCGGTCGCGATCGCCACGATCGCGGCCACCCGGCGCCGGAATCTGGACCAAAGCACGAGAATACTTTGGGTTCCACCGCAGACGGGCTAGCGTCTGGTCATGGAGTCCGTCCGGGTCCGTGGTTGCGTCGTCGGAGCCGGTGCCAGCGCGCACCAGTTCCGGGGGCAAGCCGATGCCAGTCGCAGGCGAAACGGTCCACGTAAGGCTGGAGACAGCCGATCACGGTGCGGCTTAGAGGTAAGTCCTGCCTCGATGTCGTCGTCAGATACGGCGGCACGCGGGAGAGGGCCGGTAGTGACATGCAAGTTGCGAAAGCTCCCGCAGGCGATTGTGGGGACGAAGACCAGGTCGGCCGGGCGGATTCCATCTCACCCTGCCAACAGAGGTCAGGCGTGGGCGCTCAGTAGCCCTGCTACAAGGAGGTTCACATGGATGTTGTGGTCAATGGACGGCACTGTGAGGTGTCGGACCGGTTCCGTGAACATGTGTCGGAGAAGCTGACTCGACTCGAGAAGCACGATCATCGGATCATCCGGGTCCAGGTCGAGGTCGAGCAGGAACGCAACCCGCGACAACATGATCGAGCCGTGCGGGTAGAGCTGACCGCCTTCTCCAAGGGGCCAGTCATCCGGGCCGAGGCTGCAGCCGACGACAAGATGGGAGCCCTCGACCTGGCCATCGACAAGATGGCCTCCCAGATGCGCCGCGCCGCCGACCGGCGTCGCGTGCACCGTGGCCGCCGTACGCCACTGTCGGTCGCCGAGGCACTCGCGGCCAGCGCCGACACCGCGCTGGCCGAGGAGGAGACCCCCGATGAACAGGTCGCCGAGCGCCAGGTGGGACCCATCACGGTCACCGGCGACGGCCCACTCGTCGTGCGGGAGAAGTCGCACGCGGCCACCCCGATGACCCTCGACACCGCTCTCTACGAGATGGAACTGGTCGGCCATGACTTCTTTCTCTTCGTGGACAAGGAGAGCGAGCGGCCCTCGGTGGTCTATCGACGACGGGGCTACGACTACGGCGTGATCTCGCTCGACCTGGGCTGACACGCGCGAAGAGGAGACCGGTCACGCCCGCGTCTGTCATGATGCGGGCGTGACCGAGGCAACAGTAGGAACCCCAGGCGTAGAGCCCATTCGTGTGCTCGTGGTGGACGATCAGGAACTTTTCCGCCGCGGACTCACCATGCTCCTCGCCCAGGATGCCGACATCCAGGTGGTCGGCGAGGCCGACGATGGCGTGACCGGGACCGAACTGGCCGAGTCGCTGGCCCCCGACGTGGTGCTGCTCGACGTGCGGATGCCGCGCCGTACGGGCGTCGAGGCCTGCCGGGCGATCAAGGAGTCCGTACCCGCCACCAAGATCATCATGCTGACGGTCTCCGATGAAGAGGGTGACCTCTACGAGACCGTCAAGAACGGCGCCTCGGGCTACCTGCTCAAGGACTCCTCGATCGAGGAGGTGGCCCAAGCCATCCGGGTGGTCAACGAGGGCCAGTCCCTGATCAGCCCCTCGATGGCGGTCAAGCTGATCGATGAGTTCAAGGCGATGTCCAAGCCGGACAAGGGCCAGGGTGCTGCGCTCAAGCTGACCGACCGCGAGCTCGAGGTGCTGAGACTGGTCGCGCGCGGTCTGAACAACCGCGAGGTGGCCAAGGAGCTGTTCATCTCCGAGAACACCGTGAAGAACCATGTGCGAAACATCCTGGAGAAGCTGCAGCTGCACTCCCGGATGGAAGCCGTGATGTATGCCATGAAGGAAAAGTTGCTCGATCTGCCGTGAGACGTGGCTGATGGAGTCGCTGTCCCAACTGTCGGCCCGACGCCTCGCTCTGGCGGCGCAGGGCTTCACCGATCGCCCCCACGCCCGGCCGACGCTGGCCACCTTGGAGCGAACGCTCGCGCGCACCGGCGTGCTCCAGGTCGACTCGGTCAACGTGCTGGCGCGCGCCCACTACATGCCGCTCTACTCGCGGATGGGTCCCTACGACCAGGACCTGCTGCGACAGGCCTCCCGGGCCACGTCGCCGGGGCGGCCGCGGCGAATGGTGGAGTACTGGGCGCACGTACAGGCGTTCATGCCCGTCGAACTGTGGCCGGTGATGGCGCACCGTCGCGAGTACTACCGCGCACAGCGGGGCAAGTGGGGCTTCACCGCTGACCCGTCGCTCGAGCCGAGGGTGCTCGCGGCGGTCACGGAGCGTGGACCGGTGACGGCCCGCGACCTCGAGGCGGAGTTCGCCGACGGGCCACGCAGCAAGGAGCACTGGGGTTGGAACTGGTCCAGCGCCCGCAAGGTCCTCGACTACCTGTTCCTGGTCGGTGAGGTCGCCATCGCCGGGCGTACCAGCCAGTTCGAGGTGATCTACGACCTCCCGGAGCGGGTGTTGCCGGCCGAGGTGCTGGCACTGCCCATCCCGAGCAATGCGGAGGCCGACGTCGAACTGGTACGGCGGGCGGCCCGCTCGCACGGGGTAGGGACCGTGCGGTGCCTGGCCGACTACTACCGGATGTCGATCGCCGACACCGCGGCGGCGGTGGCGAGCCTCGTGGAGGCGGGCGAGCTCGAACCCGTCCGGATCCAGGGATGGAACAAGCCGGCCTACCTCCACATCGGGGCTGCCCGGCCACGCAAGGTCCGGGCCCGGTCGCTGCTGAGCCCGTTCGACCCGGTGGTGTGGGAGCGGGCTCGGGCCGAGGCACTGTTCGATTTCCGCTACCGCATCGAGATCTACGTGCCCCCCGAGAAGCGGGTGCACGGCTACTACGTGTTGCCCTTCCTGCTGGGGGACTCGATCGTGGCGCGCGTCGACCTCAAGGCCGACCGGGCCACCGGACGGTTGCTGGTGAAGGGCGCCTACGCCGAGGACGGGGCACCGGCCGAGACCGCCGACGAGCTCGCAGCCGAGCTGCAACGCCTTGCCGGGTGGCTGGGACTGGGCGAGGTCGTCGTGCACCTCAGGGGAGATCTCGCGTCCGCTCTTGCCGCCGCATCGGACGTGGCTGGCGTCCGTGGGTAGCATGATCGACGGCCATCCTGACTTTTAACCCCATCACTTGGAGTCGCATCACCGTGCCTGCCATCTTCGACAAGCTCCTCCGCCTCGGCGAAGGCAAGATTCTGCGTGAGCTGGAATCGGTTGCCAAGGCCGTCAATGCCATCGAGGACGACTTCGTCAAGATGAGCGATACCGAACTCCAAGGCATGACCGAGGAGTTCCGCGAGCGACTTGCCGCCGGTGAGACCTTGGACGACCTGATGCCCGAGGCCTTCGCCACGGTGCGCGAGGCGGCCCGCCGGGTGCTCGGGATGCGGCCCTTCGACGTCCAGATCGTGGGCGCCGCCGCACTGCACCGGGGCAACATCGCGGAGATGAAGACCGGTGAGGGCAAGACCCTGGTCGCTGTCATCCCGGCCTACCTCAACGCGCTCGAGGGCAAGGGCGTCCACATAGTCACGGTCAACGACTACCTGGCCAAGTACCAGTCGGAGATGATGGGCCGCGTCCACCACTTCCTGGGCCTCACCACCGGCGTGATCCTGCCGTCGATGCGTCCCGCCGAGCGTCGCGAGGCCTACAACTGCGACGTCACCTACGGCACCAACAACGAGCTCGGCTTCGACTACCTGCGTGACAACATGGCCGACTCCATCGAGGAGTGCGTCCAGCGTGGCCACAACTTCGCCGTCGTCGACGAGGTCGACTCGATCCTGATCGACGAGGCGCGGACCCCGCTGATCATCAGCGGCCCGACGCAGGACGAGGTCAAGTGGTACGGCGAGTTCGCCCGCATCGCCAGGACGCTGGTCAAGGACGTCGACTACGAGGTCGACGAGAAGAAGCGCACGATCTCGGTCCTCGAACCCGGCATTACCAAGGTGGAGGACCACCTCGGTATCGACAACCTCTACGACTCCGTCAACACCCCGCTCATCTCCTTCATGAACAACTCCATCAAGGCCAAGGAGTTGTTCCGCAACGACAAGGAGTACGTCGTCATGGATGGCGAGGTGCTCATCGTCGACGAGCACACCGGTCGCATGCTGGCGGGCCGCCGCTACAACGACGGCCTGCACCAGGCGATCGAGGCCAAGGAGGGGGTGACCGTCCGCGAGGAGTACCAGACGCTGGCCACCGTCACCTTGCAGAACTACTTCCGTCTCTACGAGAAGCTCTCGGGGATGACCGGTACGGCCATGACCGAGGCCTCCGAGTTCGACAAGATCTACAAGCTCGGCGTGGTGCAGATCCCGACCAACAAGCCGATGGCCCGCATCGACCAGGGTGACCTCGTCTACCGCACCGAGGAGGCGAAGTACCACGCCGTCGTCGCCGACATCGCCGAGCGCAACGCCACCGGCCAGCCCGTCCTGGTAGGCACCGTGTCGGTGCAGAAGTCCGAGCTGCTCTCCGGTCTGCTGACGAAGAAGGGCGTTCCCCACACCGTCCTGAACGCGAAGATGCACGCCGATGAGGCCAAGGTCGTGGCGCTGGCCGGTCACAAGGGCGCCGTGACGGTGGCGACCAACATGGCTGGTCGTGGAACCGACATCATGCTCGGTGGCTCGGTCGACTTCCTGGCCGACCAGGAACTGCGCAAGCAGGGGCTCGACCCGGTCGAAGGCCCGGAGGAGTACGACGCGGCCTGGCCGCCGATGGTCGAGAAGATCAAGGCACAGGTCGCCAACGAACACGACGAGGTCAAGGCCGTCGGCGGGCTCTACGTCGTCGGCACGGAGCGGCACGAGTCCCGCCGTATCGACAACCAGTTGCGTGGTCGGTCCGGGCGCCAGGGTGACCCGGGGGAGTCCCGGTTCTACCTGTCGCTCCAGGACGAGCTCATGCGCCTCTTCAAGTCCGACTGGGTCGACCGCATCCTCCAGGTGCTGAAGGTGCCCGACGACGTGCCGATCGAGAACAAGCGCGTCACGGGCGCGATCGCCAGCGCTCAGGGACAGGTCGAGTCGCAGAACTTCGAGTCCCGCAAGAACGTGCTGAAGTACGACGACGTGATGAACCGTCAGCGTGAGGTCATCTACGGCGAACGGCGCCGGGTGCTCGAGGGCGCCGACCTCGAGGCCCAGATTCGTACCTTCGTCGACGACGTGATCGTCGGTTACGTGAGCGGCGCTACCGAGGGCTACGTCGAGGATTGGGATCTCGAGGGGCTCTTCACCGCTCTTGGCCAGCTCTATCCGGTCGGCTTCACCGCCGAGGAGATGGAGAAGCAGTCCGGCGGCCGCACCGCGATGTCTCGCGAGGTGTTGATCGAGGACCTGAAGAAGGACGCTCAGGCGGCGTACGACCGTCGCGAAGCGGAGATGGGCGAGGAGGTCATGCGCGAACTCGAGCGTCGCGTGGTGCTCTCGGTGATCGACCGCAAGTGGCGCGAGCATCTCTATGAGATGGACTACCTGCGCGAGGGCATCTACCTGCGTGCCTACTCCCAGCGTGACCCGCTGGTCGAGTACCAGCGCGAGGGCTTCGACATGTTCGCCGCCATGATGGACGGCATCAAGGAGGAGTCGGTCGGCTTCTAGTTCAACCTGGCCGTCGAGGTCGACGAGTCGCAGGGTGAGGAGGTCGACGTCGTCGAGTCGGATCGGGTCGGGGCCAACGGTGCTCCGATGCTCGACCCGACCACGCCACAGATCGACTTCGCCCAGGCTCAGGCGCATGCCGACCAGCCGCCGACGATTCGGGCGAAGGGTCTGGAGCGGAAGGCGAAGCCGACCAACCTGTCCTACTCCGCGCCGACCGAGGACGGCGAGGCCGAAGTGCGGGCCGCCAGCGTCGAGGACGACGAGCCGTTCGCCGGGACCGGCCGCAACGCCGACTGTCCCTGCGGATCGGGCAAGAAGTACAAGAAGTGCCACGGCGCGCCCGGCGGTGCCAGCGGGTACACCACCCGTGCCGGCGGCTGATCGGGGCCTACAGCGGGTCCGTCGGCGCTGAGCACCGCCTTGTCACGCGGTGTTCAGGGCTCTTCTGCGGCGTTGCAACGACGCAGAAG
>JARICB010000183.1 GCA_029264225.1 Nocardioides sp.
TCGAGAAGAACCCGGAAGAGGCGGCAGCATTCGTCGCCTCGATCCCCATGAAGCGCATCGGTGACGCCGAGGCAGACATCGGCCGCGCCGTGGTGGCTCTCGTCGGCAGCGACCTGCAATATCTGACCGGGGCCACGCTGCCGCTCGATGGCGGCCAGGCCAACTTCGGGTGACCGACCGGTGATGTCACCCCGTGGTTGATCTGCTCCTGCTCGCCGGTGTCGGGGCGGCCGTCTTCGTCGCGGCGGCATTGGCGCAGGCGATCACCGGATTCGGGTCGGCGTTGGTCGCAGTACCGCTGCTGGCGCTCGTGACGGAGCCGATCGCCGCAGTCGTGGCGGCCACGACCGTCAGCCTGGTGCTGACGAGCGGCGCCGCGTGGCAGGAACGGGCCTACGTCGACGTGCCGATCGCGCGAACTCTCACCCTGACCGGGATCGTGGGCATGCCGGCCGGTCTACTGCTCCTCGCGGTCGTCGACGAGTCACGCCTGGAGGCGTGGATCGCGGCCGCGATGCTCGTCATGGTGCTGCTCGTGGCGAGCGGCCTGCGCATCGGTGCTCGCGGGACACCCTTCGCGGGACTGGTGAGTGGCGCCCTTCTCACCTCCACCGGGATGAACGGCCCGCCGCTGGTGATGGCGCTGGTCGACCGGGAGCCCCGGCGCTACCGGGCCACGCTGCAGTCGGTCTTCGCCGTTCAGGACGTGGTCGCGGTAGCGGCGTTCCTCGTGTTGGGCCATTTCAGTCCCGAAGCCGCGGTGCTCACCGCCGGTGGCGTCGTCGGGCTCCCGTTGGGCTGGCGCCTCGGCGACGTGATGGTCCATCGGATTCCCGCCGAGCGAATGCGTCCGGTGGTCATCGCAGGCCTGGTGGTCGCCGCGGTGTCGATGCTCGTCAGCGCCCTGAGCTGAGTCGCCGCAGCGTCCGCCGGTAGACGCGCGGACATTGCCCCAGGCTGTCGCCTGGGCTCACGCTGGGCAACGGCTGCCCGGGCGAGCAATGTCCGCGCGTCTACGCGTCAGCGGCGGGTGAGAACACCCGGCACGTGCTTCAGCGGCCGGTGAGCTTCTTGAGCCGCGCGTCGGTTGCGATGACGAGCGGCGCCCGTTCGGCAGTGGCGCGCATCTCGACGATCTTCTCGTTGCCCGAGATCACGTGGATCGGGCCGTCGGCCAGGTGCGCGAGCCCTTCGCGAGCCACGTCGGCGGGCTCGGAGACGTGCATACCGGGGATGGTGAAGTCGAGGCCAGCGCGCTCCATTGCCGGTGTGCGGGTCACGCCCAGCACCAGTTCGAGCACGTCGACGTCGTAGTCCCTGAGCTCCACCCACAGGCCCTCGGCAAAGATCCGACCGAACGCCTTGACGGCGGCATAGATCGCTTCGTTGGAGGCACCGACGTAGCCGGCCAGCGACCCGACGAGCAGGATGCCGCCGCGGCGACGCTCCTTCATCGGCTGCGCGTAGTGGTGCACGAGCTCGAGCATGGCGGTGATGTTGAGGTCGATCACGCCCTGGAAGCCAGACAGTTCGCCGGCCGAGAACGGGTGACCGTAGGAGTTGGCGCCCGCGTTGTAGATGAACAGGCCCACCTCGAGGTCGGAGGTGGCCTCGGTGATGTCGGTGACCGCACTTGGCGAAGTCAGATCCACCGACAGGGTCCGCACCTCCACACCAAGGTCTCGGCAGATCTGCGCCGTGGCCTCGAGAGGGCCGGGTTTGCGGGCGAGGAGGACGAGATTGAATCCGTCGTTGGCGAGCTGGGTGGCGAACTCGGCGCCGACTCCTTCGGAGCCGCCGGCGATCACCGCCCACGGTCCGTAGGCTGCGAGCTCGGGCATGATGGGCCTTCCGGTCAAGGACAGTCGGTCCGGCCTACTCTGGTGCGATCCGGTTGCTGGCGCATGATCTCTCCCGATGGCCGGGAGCAGTCGATGATGGAGCGGCCCGCTCGCCCTACGTTCGGGCGCATGTCCACACCACTGATGCGTCAGACGTTGGAAGAGATCGATCCCCAGCGCCGGGACTCCCACCTGGCCCTGGTCGCCGCCCTTCGCGAACTCAACCTGGCCGGTGCGACCACTGAGATGGATGCCGACCAGCTCGACCGGACCACGGCCGAGGTGATCGAGCTGACCCGGCTGCTGGCCCAGGACGCCAGTCGACGGGTGGTGCGCCCGGGAATGCTCGAGCCGCTCGCCTGCGCCGTGGCAGGGGCGCCGCTTCCGGTGAACGCGCTCAACCCGTCGATGATCGGGGTCGACGTGCTGTTCGACCACGAGACGCTGGGGGCCGCCGGAGTGACCGCGATCGCCGAGGGTGGGGACCCGACCGGCTTCACCGCCCGCGCCGAACTCACCGTCAACGCCCTCAACGAGGGCCCGCGGGATTCGGTCCACGGCGGAACGAGCGCGTTCCTGATGGATTGTCTGCTCGGTGTGCTCGTGCAGGCCACCGGCATCCCGTGCGTGACGGGCACCCTCGACCTGCGCTACCTGCGCCGTACGCCGCTGGACGAGCCGGTGACGCTGTCAGCGCGGATCTCGTCGAGGGACGGCCGCAAGATCTATACCGAGGGCGAGATCAGCCACGGCGACCTGCGCACCGTCGAGGCGCGGGGACTGTTCATCGCTCTCCCGGAGCAACCGACCCGACCCTGAGTCGATCAGACGCCGCGCAGGCGGGCACTCAGGCGGGCAGGTAGACCCGACTGGCCGGCCCGGCCTCGCGGCGCCACAGGTCTGGCACGCCTTGGCCCACGCTGAGGTCGAGACGGCGCTTGACCACCTTGTTGGAGGGTGTGCGCGGCAACGTCGGAACCAGGCGCACGAAGGCGGGCGCCCACTTGGTGCCCAGATCGGGCTGGGCGTCGAGGAAATTCCCGAAGGCCACTGGATCGAAGGTTTCCCCGGGGGCCACCTCGGCCACGGCCATGACCTGGTCGCCGACCTCGTCGTCGGGCACCGCTATGACGGCGACCTGGTCAAAGGCGGGGAAGCGAGCCAGCAGTCGTTCGATCGGTGCCGCGGCAAGGTTCTCCCCGTCGACGCGCAGCCAGTCGGCGGTGCGGCCACCGAAGAACCAGTAGCCGTCGGCGTCGCGGTAGGCGAGGTCCCCGGACCACACCTTCCCGCCCTGGAGACGGCTCGCGTCGGCCTTGGGGTTCTTGTAGTAGCCCTCGAAGAGTCGGGCGCCTTGCAGGTGGACGATCTCGCCGGTCGACTCCTCGGCGTTGAGGAGCACGCCGTGCTCGTCGAAGCGAGCAGGCGGGCACTCCTTGCCGGTGCTGGGGTCGAGTACGACGATGCCCTCGGCCGCGACGCCCAGCGACCCGGGTGGAGCCTGCGGGTGCCGGTTGATCCGGATCTCGCCCTCGCTGGAACCGAAGGAGTCGATGACCTGGCAGCCGAAGCGGCGGGAGAACTCCGCGATCGACCGCTCCGAGGCCTCGTTACCGAAGGCGATACGCAGTGGATTGTCTGCGTCGTCGGGCTGCTCCGGGGTGGCGAGCACGAACGCCAGCGGCTTGCCGACGTAGTTGAAGAAGGTGATGCCGTAGGTCCGCACGTCGTCGAGGAAGGCGGACGCGCTGAACTTGCGACGCAGCACGATGGTGGCGCCGATCGCAAGGGCGGGGGCGATGCCGGCCATCAGGGCGTTGGAGTGGAACATCGGCATGACGACGTAGAAGGTGTCGTCGGAGGTGAGCGAACGGCGCTCGGCCTGCTCCCGGGCGATGCGAGCCATGCGTTGCTGGCTACAGATGACAGCCTTCGGTGCTGCCGTGGTGCCGGAGGTGAAGACGAGCGACAGTGTCGTGGCCGGGTTGACGGTGGCTTCGCGTTCACTCCTGGCCACGGGCGGGCTCGACTCGGTGCCCGTGCCGACCTCCACCACGGGCGGCAGGTCGTCGAGACCGGCCAACAACGAGCGACGGGTCTCATCGACCACGAGCAGGCCACAGTCGGTGAAGGCGATGTCATGGGCGAGGTCGGCTCCGCGACGCGTCGGATTGATGCCGACGTAGGTAATGCCCACCAGTGCCAGGCCAAGCCACCAGAAGAGGTGCTCGGGCGTGTTCTCACAGAAGACGCCGACGTGCATCGCCGGGCCCGGTGTCGGATCCTGGGGGCGGCGTACGGCGCTCGCGGTGCCGCGCGCTTCCGCGATGGCCGCCCGCACCCGTGCCTGTGCGACGACCTCGCGCCACGTCCATGACCGCCCCTCGAACCACAAGGCCACGTGGTCGTCGTCAGCGCGCGCGGCTACGAGGTCGGCAAAGGTGGTGGCGGTCATCTGTCCTCAGTGCTGGGGAGCGTCTGGATTGGCCTTGAGCGGTTCAACGTCGACCACGTCCAGCGCACCGTTGACGGCGGCCTCACGTACGGTCTCGCGCAGGTTGGCGCAACCCGAGAAGGTGCCGCCGTTGGGGCCCGGTCGGGCCGTGGCTGCACGGCGTTCGACGCACGTCGCCACCGAATCCTGGTGCCACTGGATGCTGGTCTGGTCCCAACTGCTCTTGCGGACCTCGACCCGAGCCCCGCACGCGTTGCACGCGAGCGGGGTCATC
>JARICB010000184.1 GCA_029264225.1 Nocardioides sp.
CATTCTTCGCCGCCCAACGGGTAGCGCACTCTTACCCGATATCCGCCACCTACCCGGGGACCGATCTCGACGTCGCCACGGTGACTGGCAGCGCGCTCCCGGATGCCCAAGTGACCGAGGCCACTGCCGGAGGTGCCGCGACGTGGCCGACCGTGGTCGATGATCTCGACCTCGGCGTACGCCGACTGCGCACACTCCTGCACTCGCACGACAACCGAGGCGTTGTCTGCGGTGGAATGGCGTCGCACGTTGGTCAATGCCTCTTGCACGGTGCGGTAGACCGACAGTCCGACTTCCTTGGGCAGCCGTGCGACCGCCAACTCCGAGTCCTCAACGACATCGAACTGCACCTTCAGCCCACTGGCGGACTGAGTGGCCAACAAGGCTGCCAAATCAGACGCATCCGGGTCGGTGGTGCGGGTTGCGGCATCGTCGTCTCCTGCGCGAAGCGTCCCGAGCAGGCCTCGCATTTGGGTAGTCGCCGACCGGGAGGCCTGCTCCACGTTCGTCAGCGCCACGCGCGCTGCGTCTGGGTCACGGTCAAGTACCCGGCGGGCCGCACCGGCCTGGATGCCCATGGCGGAGATGTGGTGCGCGACCACGTCATGCAACTCTCGAGCGATGCGCAGGCGTTCATCGATCACTGCCTGATCACGCAACCGGGCAGCCTGGGTCCTGATCGTGTGCGCCTGGTCCTCGAGTCGGGCCCGCTGACGTGCCGAACGCCAGGAAACGCCGCCACCAATGGCGGCGCCGCCGAAGTAGAGGGCGTTGATCAGGAACGTCACTCCGACCGCGGCAGGAACGGGCGGCACCAGACCCGTGCGCTCTCTGCTCCCATCGTCAAGGACGGCCTGCACAGCTGAGCCGATGGCAAACTGCCACCCGATCCAGGTGAACATGAAGACGACGATCGAACCTACGACCACCAACATGAGTCGGCGATCACGCGCCCAGGCAACACCGGACAAGATCGCCAAGAAGTAGACCAACTGGAGCGAGACCTGGATCATCACCTGCGGCATCAACACACCCACGAGAAACATGTGAGTGGCGGCCAGCCCAGCGATGAGCAACGGCCAACGGCGCCGACCCAGCAGCAGCGCAGCCCCCGAGAGAACGGCCACCCACTGTGACCACACAGGAGCATCCGTCTGGTCAACTGCGCCGATACTGCGCGTCAACTCCAGGCCCAAAAGTCCGATCGCAGCCACCCCAACGGCGAGCCAGACGTCCTGCTTCGCCAGCCCGGCCCTGGGTCTGCGCCAGTCGTCGTGGACGCCGAAAAAGGTAGCGACTCGCTCACCCACCCCCACAGACATGAGGTCACCCTAGTAAGGCGTTGCGCGCCGACGGATCCCTCGCAAGGTGGAGATCACGCGCCGAGAAGCCTGCGGCCCTACTCCACCGGCAGGCCGAGACCGCGCGCGATCAGCATGCGCTGCACTTCGGAGGTCCCTTCGCCGATCTCGAGCACCTTGGCATCGCGGTAGAAGCGGGTCACGGGGTATTCCTCCATGAAGCCGTAGCCCCCGAAGATCTGGGTCGCGATCCGGGTGGCCGTGACTGCCGACTCGGTGGCGTAGAGCTTGGCGACGGCAGCAGCCTGCTTGAAGTCCTTGGTCGAGACCGAGGACCCGGAGTCCATGGCGTCCTTCATCGCCGCGGCCCGGTAGGTCAGCAGCCGGGAAGCGTCGAGCATGACCTGGAGGTCGCTGATCTGGAATGCGACACCCTGCTTGCGACCGATCGGGCCACCGAAGGTCTGTCGCTCACCGGCATACTCCAGTGACATGTCCAGGCAGGCCTGTATGCAGCCGACGGCCAGCGCCGCGATCGCGACCCGACCGTCGTCGAGGGTGGCGAGGAACTGGGCATAGCCGCGACCCCGTTCGCCCAGGAGGTTGGCCTCGGGAACCCGGGCATCCTCGAACGAGAGCGGATGGGTGTCGGAGGCGTGCCAGCCCAACTTGTCGTAGGCCTTCTCGGCGGTGAAGCCGGGAGTGCCGGAAGGGATGATGATCGTCGAGATCTCCGCCTTGCCGTTGTCGCGCTCCCCGGTGCGCGCGGTGACGGTCACCAACGAGGTGATGCTCGACCCGGAGTTGGTGATGAACTGCTTGGCTCCGTTGACGACCCACTGGCCGTCACTGAGCCTCGCTTTGGTGCTGGTCGCACCCGCATCGGAGCCGGCGCCGGGTTCGGTCAGTCCGAAGCCCGCCAACTTCTCACCGGCAACCAGTGCGGGCAGGAAGGCGTCCCGCTGCTCGGCTGTGCCGTAGGTCAAAATCGGGTTGATGCCCAGGCCGACCGCGGCCTCGAGCGTGATGCCCATCGACTGGTCGACGCGACCGATCTCCTCGATCGCCAGGCAGAGGCTGGTGAAGCCGCCGTCCTCGCCCGCAAGACCCGCGCCGCCGTACTCCTCGGGCGCGGTCAGCCCCATCAGCCCGAGGGCGCCCATCTTCTGGACCACATCGGTCGGGAAGTGATGCTCGCGGTCCCACTGCGCGGCGTGAGGGGCGATCTCCGCCTGGGCGAAGTCGCGGACGCTGCGACGGAACTGCTCGTGCTCGGGCGACAGTTCGAAAGTCATGTTTTGAACACTAGCGCCGCAGGTTAGCGATCGCTAACCCCCCGCTCGGGGAGTTTGCCGCAGTTCGACTCGAACGAAGATTCCTGCTCTCGCAGCCACCACGGTTAGATTAGGCGAGCCTAAGCAAAGTGAGGACACTCTGTGAACCTTCCCCGACGCCGCCTGGCGCTGGTCCTGACCACCGCAACTCTCGCCGCGGCGACCCTCTCCGGATGTGGGGCCATCGGCTCCCCCGACCTGGTGGTCTACAACGCCCAGCACGAACAACTGCTTGACGAACTGGTGCCGTTGTTCGAGAAGGAGTCCGGCCTCGACGTCGAGCTCCGCAGTGGCAAGGACCTCGAGATGGCCAACCAGATCGTTGCCGAGGGACAAAAGTCTCCTGCCGACGTCTTCTTGACCGAGAACTCTCCGGCGATGAGCATCGTCGACAAGGCCGGGCTGTTCAGCGAGCTTCCCGCGGCAGCCACTGCCACCATCCCCCAGCAGTATGTTCCTGCCGACCGCGCCTGGACCGGGTTCCTGGGTCGCTCGACCGTGGCGATGTACAACACCGACGCCATGACCGAGGCCGACATGCCTGCCTCGATCCTCGACTTCGCCAAGCCTGAGTGGAAGGGGCGGGTGGCCTTCTCGCCGACCGGAGCAGACTTCCAGGCGATCGTGTCCGCCGTGCTCGAACTCAAGGGCGAGGACGCCACACGTCAGTGGTTGACCGGGCTCAAGGACAACGGCGTGATCGTGCAGAACAACCTCGTCGTCATGCAGTCGGTGGACTCCGGTGAGGTCGACGCCGGCATCGCCTACCACTACTACTGGTATCGCGACCGTCAGGAGAACGGCACCGACTCCGACAACTCGGCGCTCCACTTCTTCGGCGACCAGGACCCGGGCGCGTTCCTCAGTATCTCGGGCGCGGGGATCCTCGCCAGCAGCGAGCACCAGGAGGCGGCCGAGGAGTTCGTTACCTGGCTCACCAGCACCCCGGCCCAGCAGGCGATGGCTGAGTCCTACGCGTTGGAATACCCCCTCAACCCCGAGGCCAGCCTCAACCCGGAGGTCAAGCCCTTCGACGAGCTCGAGCCACCGCAGGTCGACGTCAGCAGCCTCAACGGTCCGCAGGTCACCGAGCTGATGACCCAGGCCGGCCTGCTCTGAGCACGTCCGGTCGCCGTACGCCGCCCCTGCTGATCGCAGCCGGGGCGGTGGTTGCACTCCTGGCGCTCGTGCCGTTGGGCTACGTCGCCACCTACACCGCGATCATCGGCCCCGTCGATCTGTGGCACCTGCTGGCGCGCGAGCGGATCGTCGACCTGCTGCTCAACACGGTGACGCTGACCGTGGCCTGCATGAGCGCTACCGCCATCCTCGGCGTCGCCCTTGCTGTCGCAGTGGAGAGCACCGATATGCCGGCCCGCCGACTGTGGCACGGCCTCCTGGTGGCGCCGCTCGCCGTACCGGCGTTCGTCAACGGCTACGCCTGGGTTTCCCTCGACCGCGGCGTCCAGGGTTTCTCGGGTGCCCTGCTGGTCGTCACGCTCTCCTACTACCCGTTGGTCTACCTGCCGGTGGTCGCAGTCCTGCGACGTCTCGACCCCGCCCTGGAGGAATCGGCGTGGTCACTGGGCCACTCCCGCACCCGGACCTTCCGCACCGTCGTACTCCCGCAACTGCGACCGGCCCTGCTCGGCGGAGCACTCCTGGTGGGTCTGCACCTGCTGGCGGAGTTCGGGGCGCTGTCGCTGCTGCGCTTCTCGACGTTCACCACGGCGATCTACGACCAGTACGGCTCGACCTTCAACGGCTCGGCGGCCACCGCGATGGCCAGCGTGCTCGTACTGCTGTGCCTGTTCCTGCTGCTCGCAGACCTGCGACTGCGCGGGGACCGGCGGTATGCGCGCCTGGGGCGAGGGGCCGCTCGAGGACGCACCCCGCTGACCCTGGGCCATTCCCGCTGGTCCCTGTTGGCCGCCGTGACAGTCGTCGTCACACTCGCGATCGGCGTACCTGCCTTCTCCCTCATGCGCTGGCTGGCGATCGGCACCTCGACCGAGTTCCCGCTGCACGACCTCGTTTCCGCCCTGGTCTCGACGGTCCTGCTGGCTCTCGCGGGTGCGGCCCTCACCACCGTGGCAGCCATACCCGTCGTGTGGCTGGCCGTTCGTCACCGCGGCTGGGTCTCGACCCTGATCGAGCGCAGCACCTACA
>JARICB010000060.1 GCA_029264225.1 Nocardioides sp.
TGTGTGTGTGTGTTTGTGCTTGTGCGCGCATTAGTGTGTGTGTGTGTGTGTGTGTTTGTGTCTATCCTCACGGCTGGGCTTGAGTGATAGCGCTAGATGAGAGATTTGTCTCCCCATGCGTCTCCTGCATGCTGAGCATCTCCCCCTGCGCCATGGCAACGACAACCACGATGACGGAATGAGAGAGGGATCCAGCAACGGATGAGTGCGGCAGTTGTTGGGGCTTTACATAATGTCGTTCCTGCTCAGCACGATCGCGGCGTACGGCGCGGACGGCTGGCAGGACTACTGGACCCGACTCCTCGGCAATGGCGCCAAGGTCGTCGACGGCTGGGAGGACGCCTACTACGGCGACTTCACCCAGGGCGGCGCCAAGGGCACCCGACCGATCGTGGTCTCCTACGACTCCTCGCCGGCCTTCACCGTGCCCGAGGGCAGCGACGAGTCGACCACGTCGGCCCTGCTCGAGACCTGCTTTCGTCAGGTGGAGTACGCCGGTGTCCTGGCCGGCGCCAAGAACCCGGCCGCAGCCGAGGCAGTGATCGACTGGCTGCTCTCCGACGACGTCCAGGCGGCGCTGCCGACAAGCATGTATGTGTTCCCCGTCAGTGACTCCGTCGAGTTGCCCGCCGAATGGGCAACCTTCGCCACACAGCCCACCGACGTACTGGACGTCTCGCCGAGCGACATCGCGGCCAACCGCGAGCAGTGGCTCACCGAATGGACGGATCTCGCCACCCGGTGAGGCGGTGGCTGACGCTGGCGGGGCTGGCGGCCGGGCCGGTCCTGGTCGTCGGTGCCTTCTTCGTGCTGCCGGTGCTGGGCATGGTGGGACGCGGGTTCTTCGACGACGGCTCGTTCAATCCAGGTGGCGTGCTCGAGGTGCTGGCCCGGCCCCGGGTCGCCCGGGTGGCGTGGTTCACGGTGTGGTCGGCCGGCCTGGCCACCCTCATCGCCGTCGTCCTCGGGCTCCCCGTCGCCTTCTCGCTGCACCGGCTGGCGCTGCCCGGACGGCGGCTGATCCGCGCGGCGCTGCTGGTGCCGTTCGTACTGCCGACCGTCGTGGTGGGTGTCGCCTTCCGGTTGCTGTTGGGTGAGGCAGGACCGCTCGGTTTCCTCGGCCTCGACGGCACTCCGGTGGCGATCGTGGCCGGCCTGGTCTTCTTCAACCTGGCCGTCGTGATCCGTGCGGTCGGCGCTGCCTGGGAGTCGCTCGACCCGCGGCCCGCAGAGGCAGCGGCCGCGCTCGGCGCCAGCCCCGCGCAGGTGTGGTGGACGGTGACGTTGCCGGCCTTGCGTCCGGCGATCGTGTCGGCGGCCAGCGTGGTCTTCCTCTTCTGCGCGACCGCGTTCGGGATCGTGTTGACCCTGGGCGGGGTTCGCTACTCGACGATCGAGACCGAGATCTACCTGCTGACCACGACCCTCTTCGACCTCCAGGCGGCAGCGGCGCTCTCGGTGCTCCAGATCGTCGTCGTGGTGGCGCTCCTCGGGCTCGCGGCCCGGCTGCGCGCCACCCCGGACGCGACGGCGAACCGGGTAGTGACGCGTCCGCGCCGGATCTCGTACGCCGATGTGCCGGTCCTTGCCGTGACGGCACTCGTCGTCGTGGTGGTCGCCGCCCCGATCGTGATCCTGGTGCTCGGTTCGCTGCGCGCCAATGACGGCTGGTCGCTGGCCAACTACGAGGCGCTGACCACCGTCGGTACCAACAGCGCACTGCTCGTCCCCGTCACCGAAGCGCTCGTCACCTCCGCGCGGACCGCCGTCGATGCCACGTGGATGGCGTTGCTGATGGGATTGGCCGTCGCCGTGCTTGTCACCCGGCGCTCCCAGACCCGGGCCGAACGACGGGTGCGGGGGCTGTTGGACGGGTTCTTCATGCTCCCGCTCGGAGTCAGTGCGGTGACGTTGGGCTTCGGTTTCCTGATCACCCTCGATCGGCCACCCCTGGACCTGCGCGACTCGGCGCTGTTGGTGCCGATCGCCCAGGCGCTGGTGGCGTTGCCCCTCGTCATACGCACCATCGTCCCGGTGCTGGCCGGTATCGACGATCGGCAACGGCAGGCTGCCGCCTCGTTGGGTGCCTCGCCGTGGCGCACGCTGCTGAGCATCGACCTGCCGGTCGTGTGGAAGCCGTTGCTGGCTGCGAGCGGCTTCGCCTTCGCCGTGTCGCTGGGCGAGTTCGGTGCCACGTCGTTCCTGGCCCGCGACGAGCATCCGACCGTCCCGGTGGTGATCTTCCGGCTGATCGGACACCCGGGAGAGACCAACTTCGGCATGGCGCTGGCCGCCTCGGTCATCCTGGCTGCCACCACGGCGATCGTGATGCTCGCCGTCGAACGCTTACGGGTGCCGAGCGTGGGAGCCTTCTGAGAATGCTGACGCTTGCCGATGTCTCCGTCGCCTTCGACCGCACCCTGGCCGTCGACGACGTCTCGCTCGAGGTGCTGCCAGGGTCGGTGCTCGCCGTCCTCGGCCCCTCCGGGTGCGGCAAATCGACGCTGCTGCGCGCCATTGCCGGCCTCGAACCCCTTACCGGCGGCACCATCGCCTTTGCCGGGCAAGACCTGGCCCGGGTGCCCACGCACCGCCGCGGGTTTGCGCTGATGTTCCAGGACGGGCAGCTCTTCGCGCACCTCAGCGTCGCTGGCAACGTCGGCTACGCGCTCCGGCTGCGACGCCGATCCAGTTCCGCACGCGTCGCCGAGCTGCTGAGCCTGGTCGGCCTCGACGGCTACGGCGAGCGACTCCCCGCCACGTTGTCGGGTGGCGAACGACAGCGCGTCGCCCTGGCCCGGGCGTTGGCCGTGGAGCCGCGGCTCCTGCTCCTCGACGAACCCCTTTCCGCCCTGGATGCCGGCCTGCGCGAACGGCTTGCCGTTGATCTGCGAGGAATCCTCAAGGCCGCCGGCACGACGGCGCTGATGGTCACCCACGATCACGAAGAGGCATTCCAGATCGCCGACCAGTTGGCGGTCATGCGCGCCGGCCGGGTCGTGCAGTCTGGCCCGATCAGTGAGGTCTGGTCGTCGCCGGTGGATGCCGAGACGGCGCTGTTCCTCGGGTATGCCGCGGTGCTTACCGGTACGGCGGCCAGCATGGTGCTTTCCGCAGGTGGCGTCTCGTCCGCCGAAGCCGGCGCGCTCGCGGTCCGTCGTTCGGCGCTCATCGAGGATCCGGCAGGCCAACTGCTCGGGACTGTCGAGTCGGCCAGAGCCACCCCTGAACTGCTGCGTCTTGTGGTGGATGTCGTCGGGGTAGGCGTCGTGGACGCCGTTGCGGCGCGGGGCAGCCATTGGGGGCCGGGCGAGCAGGTGCGGCTCCGGGTCGACCGCAGCAGGGTGGCCGTGATCGAGCCGAATCGGCACTGGCAGCCCCGTTCCCTACAATGACTCCCGTGTATCGCCCGGCCTATGCGCTCCTGATCGGAGTCGCCGCTGTCATGGGTCTGCTCGCGGTCATTGCTTCCGTGACGCTGGACCGGAACCTGGTCGACCCCGAAGGCTTCCTCGGGCCGGCGTCCGTGCGCCTGCCGCTGCTGGTCTTCGGTGCCTTCCTGCTCGACATGTTGCCCCGCACGCTGTGGGTCTCGCGGATGAACCCGAAGCTGATGCCGGGCATCGTCAAGGACCGGGTGCGCAACCACTGGACCCGCGAGCGGATGGTCCTGGTCGTGCTGGGCCTGGTGTGCTTCTACATTACCTACGTCAGCTATCGGAACCTCAAGTCGTTCCTCCCGTTCATCATGGGCGACGCGAAATACGACCGCGAACTTCATCTGGTCGATCGCGCCCTGTTCTTCGGCCACGAGCCGGCCACGATCCTGCACTCGATCTTCGGCACCGAGTGGTCGGCTCACGTGCTCTCTTCGGTCTACCTCTGGTTCCTGCCGCTCGTGCCGCTCGCGCTCGCTGCGTGGTTGGTGTGGTCGCGCAACATCACGTTCGGCTACTGGTTCGCCACCTCCCAGTGCCTGGCCTGGGCCCTCGGTACTGCTTCCTACTACGCGCTACCGACACTTGGGCCCGGCTTCGCCTACTCGTGGCTCTACCAGGGTCTGGCCGACACGGGGTCCGGCGCGCTGATGGATTCGCTGTTCTACGCCCGCAAGGGCGTGCTCAGGGATGACTTCCAGGGGGCGGTGCAGTCGGTCGCCGGCTTCGCCAGCCTGCACGTCGCGATCACCCTGCTGGTGGCGCTGATGGTGCAATACACGTTGCGCAGTCGGGTGCTGCACTGGGTCTTCTGGATCAACTTCGCGATCACGGTCGTTGCGACCCTCTACTTCGGCTGGCACTACGTCGCCGACGACATCGCCGGCGTGGCGATCGCGCTCGTCTCGTTCTGGTTGGGCGGACTCGCAAGCGGGCAGAAGTTCGACAAGGGACTTTTCGCCTCCCACCCCACCTCGACCACCTCCCAGGTGCCCGTCGACGCCGACTGAGGCTGCTCGGAGATTCCGCTCGATCAGAGTCCGAGGCTGTGGGTGATTCCGGTCATTGGATGACTGCCACGACCCACAACCCCCTCTACAGTTCTGCCGTTCAATCGAATTACAACCTTGTAGTTCGTCAAGTCGACACGCCGGTAGTTTGAGAAAACTTTGGCGAAAATGTTCCTTTTGTGACTGGTGAGCACTAATGTGCCTCAAGTGTCACGGGTGAAAGGGAAGTCACCCGTGGCCATCTACCGTCAAGGGGAACCACCGTGCATGCCCTGCCTGCAAAATTGTCATGTCGTACGTCGATCCGCTGGGTCGCCGCTTCGACCCTGAGCCTGAGTCTGGCGTTGGGCGCGGTCACTGCCGCGGCCGCCGACGACGAGGTGCCCTCCGAGGAGGACATCGCGACCGCTCAGTTCAACGCGGAGGCCGCGAAGCGCGACGTCGCCGCGGTCCGTTCCGACCTGGTGCTCGCCAGCGAGCGGCTCCGCTCCTCCGCTGTCACCGCGGCGCAGGCAGCCGAGGCCTACAACGGCGCCCGCTGGGCGGCCGAGCAGGCCCGCGACGCCGCGGTCGCGGCCGACAGTGCCGCCGAGACCGCCGCCGCAGCGGTGCAGAGCAGCAAGAAGACCTACGCCGACTCGCTCGTCGAGAGCTATGAGCTCAGCCCCGGTCTCCAAGGCTTCGCCGCCGTCGTCGAGGCCGACGGCATCGCGACCGTGATCGGTAGCTCCGCCACCATGCAGGCCACCGAGGCAGTGCTCGACTTCAAGTATGCCGAGTTCGGGGCCACCGCCACGTTGGCCGCCGTGGCCAACCAGCAGGCCACGGACGCATTGTCCGCGGCCGAGGACCTGGAGGCCGCCGCCGGCGAGGCGCGCGACCAGGCCGCCGTTGCCGAGGCTTCGGCGGTCGCCGAGGCCGCCGCCATCGCTCGCACCAAGACAAGTCTGATCGCCGAACTCGCAGACCTCCAGGGCATCAGCTACGACCTCGCCGAGCGGCGCCAGAGTGCCTTGGAGAAGAAGGCGGCCGAAGCAGCGGCAGCTGCTGCCCAGCAGGCCGCCGAAGAAGCTGCTGCGCAGGCAGCGGCGCAGGCGGCGGCCGAGCAGGCTGCTGAGCAGGCCGCCCTGGAAGCCGCCCAGCAGGCCGCCGACCAGGCGAAGAAGGAGCAGGAGCAGGCGATCACGCCGGCCCCGACGAAGGCCCCGACGAAGGCCCCCACCAAGGCACCCACGACGACCGCGCCAGCACCCACACCCGCCCCCGCCCCCGCCCCCGCCCCAGCGCCGGCCCCGGCCCCCGCCCCTGCACCTGCACCTGCACCAGCACCAGCACCGGCACCGGCCCCCGCACCAGTGCCGGCACCTGCTCCGGCACCGGCCCCCGCACCGGTGCCTGCGCCGGCTCCCGCACCAGCACCCGCACCGGCCACGGGAAACATGGCCGCGGCCATCTCCTTCGCCACCCAACAGATCGGCAAGCCCTACAAGTGGGGTGCCACCGGCCCCAGCTCGTGGGACTGTTCAGGCCTGACGGCCGGCGCGTTGGCAGTGGCCGGCAAATACCTGCCGCACTACTCGGTCGCGCAATACACCGGCTCCACGCCGATCACTGCCGCCCAACTGCTGCCCGGCGACCTGGTCTTCTGGGGCTCGAGCTCCAAGTCCTCCTCGATCTACCACGTCGCGCTCTATGTCGGCGGGGGCCAGATCATCCACGCGCCTCGCACCGGACGCCCCGTGGTTCGCGAGTCGATGTACTCCTGGCAGGCGCCGAACTTCTACGCCCGCCCCTGACTGCTGCCCCTGAACCTAGGAGGCAGGAGCAACCTTCGAGGCCAGCCGGGCGGCGAGCTCACCGGGATCGAGGGTGCCGGCCAGGATTCGGGTAGTCGGCCAGGCCGAGGTGTCGAGACCGGAGAGCCGGTCGAAGACGGCCAGGTCGGCGGCGTACAACTCGGCGAGGGACGCCAGATCGTCGGCGCTCGGTGCCGTGCCGGTGACCAGGTCGGCTCCGGCATAGCGGTTGCGCAGCGGCGGTTGGGTCTCGAAACGCGGCAACGCGAGGTGGTCGGTAGCCCGGTCGACATGCTCGGGAAAGTGGCCGAGCATCGAGCGGAACTCCATCAGCAGCCACTGCTCGCGCGGGAACACCGCGAAGCCCCGCTCCAGCTGGGCGCCGTAGTAGCCCCGGGCGATCCCCGACATGTGCTTGTAGCGCATCGCCTTCACGCCGGTCGGCACCGCATCGGGCAGTGAGGTCGGACGGAACTCGGTCAGGAAGCCCGGCCAGTCAGGCCAGTCGGGATGCCGGGTCCGCAGCATCGTCCAGTGCGAGAAGAGCCGTTCGATCGGGTCGCGGAAGATCGCGATCAGTGGCAGGTCGGGGTTGTAGGCGCGCATCCGTTGCAGCGCCTGGGGCCAGAACAGGTAGACCGGCGTCGAGTCCCCGACCAGCTGGTGGACCCGGGCCCGCCGTGGCGCGGTGTAGTCGCGCTCGTAGTCGGGATGCTCCCAGTCGTAGGCCTCGTCGTTGAAGAAGTGCGCCTCCTTGCGGGGAGGTCGACACACGAGTCGGTGCTGGCTGAGCGTGCCCGACAGGGTGGAGGTGCCGCTCTTCTGGGCGCCGACGATGGAGAAGTTGTACGG
>JARICB010000132.1 GCA_029264225.1 Nocardioides sp.
CTTCGGGTCATATCTCGCGACGGTGTCGGCGCCGCCTCCACCCGGGCGATCGCGGCCGAGGCGGGCATGTCGCTGGCCAGCGTCCATTACGTCTTCGCCTCGCGCGACGAGCTGTTGCGCGAGGCGATCGCGCTGGTGATCGAAGGGGAGCGGGTCGCTGCCGGCTCGCCGCTGGACCTGCCCGATGACATCGAGCTCGTGCCGCTGCTGCGCGACGGGATCTCCGCCTACCTCGCGCTGGTCCAGCACGATCCGAGCCGCGAACAGGGGATGCTCGAGCTCACTCACTACGCGCTCCGCCGTCCAGAGATGGCCGACATCGCCCACGACCAGTACACGCAGTACTACGCGTTGGTCGGAGACCTCCTCGTCCACGTCGCCGAGCGGGCAGGCATTCGCTGGACCGTCCCGGTCGACGTGCTCGCCCGCTGGATCGTCACCTTCACCGACGGCCTGACCATGCAGTGGCTCGCAGCCCCCGATGAGCCGGCCGCGCGCGCCCAGATCGAGCTGATCGCCAACGCGGTCGCCCAACTCTCGCAACCACCCCACCCCACCGATGCCAGGAGTGTGCACCGACCATGACCGACCCCCGTGAGCTCGCCGCCCGACAACCTGCGAACTTCGTCCTCGGGGCCGCCACCGCGGCCCTGCAGATCGAGGGCGGAGCCGACCTGCGAGGCCGCTGTGGTTGGGACGAATTCGCCGAGCAGCCCGGCCGGATCATCGATGGCAGCACTCCGGCACTGACCTGCGACCACTTCCACCGCAGCGAGGAAGACCTGGAACTGATGAGCGGTGCCGGGCTCGACGGCTACCGGTTCTCCATCTCCTGGCCGCGGGTGCAGCCCGAGGGCAGTGGTCGCGTCAGTAGCGAGGGTCTGGACTTCTACGACCGCCTGGTCGACCGACTCATCGAGCGCGGCATCCGGCCGATGGCCACGCTCTACCACTGGGACACGCCCATCCCGCTGGAGCAGCAGGGCGGCTGGAAGGTGCGTTCGACCGCCGAGCGGTTCGGTGAGTACGCCGCCATCGTCGGCGAGCGGTTGGGGGACCGGGTCGCCGACTGGGTGAGCATCAACGAGGCCGCGACAGTGGTGCTGAACGGCTACGGACTGGGCGTGCACTCACCGGGTGAGGAGCAACTGTTCCGGGCTGGGGCCGTTGCCCGCAACATGGTGCTCGGGCACGGTTATGCCGTCCAGGCGCTGCGCTCGGTGCCCGTGGCCGGCCGGATCGGCGTCACCAACACCCACACCCCGGTCTCGCCGGCCACGGACTCGAAGAAGGACAAGGCCATGGCCGGCCTGCTCGACTTCGTGCACAACCGACTCTTCGCCGACCCGGTGCTGCTCGGTCGTTCCCCGGAGGTTCCTCGCGGGCTGCCGTTGCCTATGCGGCTCATGCTCAAGAGTGTCAGTCGAATGTCACGCAAGGACCTCGAGCTGGTCAGCCAGCCGCTCGACTTCTACGGCCTCAACTACTACTTCCCGAGCCTGGTCGCGGCCGGCGCTGATCCCACCGGGATGTCGCCCGACGGTGAGTCCGAGGCGGCCAAGGATCTGCCCTTCAGGTTGCTGGACTGGCCGGATCTCCCGCAGACCGACTTCGGCTGGCCGATCGCTCCCGACGGACTACGCCAGATCTCCCAGCAGATGGCCGAGCGCTACGGCACCCGGCTGCCCCCGGTCGTGATCACCGAAGGTGGCGCCAGTTTCAACGATGCGCCCAGCCCCGACGGTTCGGTCAACGACGACGACCGGGTCGCCTACCTGGCCGCGCACATCGGCGTCGCCGCAGACCTGGCCAACGGTGCGATCCCCGGCTTCGAACTGGAGGGCTACTACGTGTGGACGCTGCTCGACAACTGGGAGTGGGCGGCCGGTTTCAGCCAGCGGTTCGGACTCGTGCACGTCGACTTCGACACCCTCGAACGGACACCGAAGTCCTCTTACCACTGGATCGGAGACGTGCAGCGCGCTCGGCGGGGAAAGACCGAAGTGTAACGACACCCGAGACCGCCGATCGGGGTGCCTGGGGTCGGGTCCCGACTACCGGGTCTGGGTGCACACGAAGAGGATCGGGGGGCTAGCGTGAGAGGGTGCCAGCGACTACCTCCTTCCCGAACCTGCTCGCCGAGGGCCGTATCGGCCCCATGACCGTCGCCAACCGGATCGTGCTGCCGGCGATGGACATGAACGTTTCCCACGACGGGGTGGTGGAGCCGGAAGACATTGAGCACTATGTCGCCAGGGCGGCTGGTGGGACGGGGCTGATCATCACCGGCGCCTCCGCCATCGCCTACCCGCTCGGCGCGGCCAGCTCCAAGGAGCCGGGCCTCTCCGAGGACCGTTTCATCCCCGGTCTCAAGGCCCTCGCCGATGCGGTGCACGCTGCCGGTAGCAAGCTGTGCGTCCAGTCGACGCACCACGGCAAGGTCGCCCGCATCGACACCGCCGCCGGACGCCCCCTGCTGGTGCCCTCGGAGCCCAACTACACCCTCGACATGTCCGGTCTGGCCGACAACACCCCCGAGGAGCTCATGAAGATGAGCTCCGCCACCGGCGGCAAGCAGCCGACCTACCACGAGGCCTCGGCCGAGGACATCGCCTGGCTCGTCAAGACCTGGACGGAAGCCGCCGAGCGGGTCGCCGTCTCCGGCGCCGATGCCATTGAGATCCACTGCGCGCACGGCTACGTCCTCGGGGCCTTCCTTAACCAGGTCGACAACCGCCGCACCGACGAATACGGCGGCTCCTTGGAGAACCGTGCCCGGCTCGCCTGTGAGGTCATCAGCTCGGTCAAGGCGCAGGTCGGCGACCGGATGGCCGTCATCGTGCGTGTCGCCGGCAAGGAGTACGGCCAGGAAGGCGGCCTCTCGCAAGCGGAGGCCTGCCAGGCGGCAGCACTCTTTGAGACGGCCGGTGCCGACGCGATCCACGTCACCGGTTGGGGCCGCAACCCGTTCGCCAACTTCCTCGACGGCCCACTGCCCAACAAGGTCGGTGCCTTCGTCGAGCTCGCCGGCGAGGTCAAGAAGCACGTCAGCATCCCAGTCATCGCCGTAGGTCGAATGCTGCCCGACGTTGCCGAGAAGGCGATCGCCGAGGGCAAGGCCGACTTCGCCGCCATGGGTCGCCAACTGCTGGCGGATGCCAATCTGGCCAACAAGCTCAAGGCCGGCACCCCCGAACAGGTTCGACCCTGCATCAACTGCTACATCTGCGTGCAGGAGAACTTCTTCGACGACGTGCCGATCTGTGCGGTCAACCCTGCGCTCGGCAACGAGAAACTGCTGCCCCTGGTCGCGGCGCCGAAGCCGGAGAAGATCGTGATCGTCGGAGCCGGGCCCTCCGGGCTGGAGACGGCCCGAGTGCTCACCGAGCGGGGCCACCACGTGACCGTGCTCGACAAGTCGGACCGGCTCGGTGGCACCCTGTGGTTCTCCACCCTGACCACCCCGGACAACGAGCGGCTGCTGAACTGGCTGAAGGTCGAGATCGAGCGGCTCGCGATCGACGTACGCCTCAACACGATCGCCACCGTCGAGAACATCAAGGCCCTCAACCCCGACCGGGTGATCGTCGCCACCGGCGCCGTCCGTCCCAAGCCCGACACTCCCGGCGGCGACCTGCCACACGTCCACACCGGCGACACGATGCGGGGCCTCATGCTCGGGGAGGACGCCGGTTCGGGCTCGTTCCTGATGCGCGCCTCGGCCAAGCTGGGCAAACTGTCCGGTGTCACCAAGAGCCCGGCCGCGATCCGTAAGGCCACCAAGGTCTTCCTGCCCATGGGCAAGGACGTCGTGGTCATCGGCGGCTCGCTGGTGGGCCTCGAGTTGGCCGAGTTCCTCGCCGAGCGGGGCCGCAACGTCACCCTGATCGAGGAAGGCAAGCAGTTCGGCCTGCCGATGGCGATGCCGCGCCGCTGGAAGGCGGTCCGCAACGCCGCCGAACACGGGGTGGTCATGCACCGCAGTGCCGTCGCTACCCGGATCACCCCGGACACCGTCCACTTCACGGTGGGGGAGCAGGAACTCTCCGCTCCGGCGTCGATGGTCGTCTACGCCGCGGGCACGAAGGCGGCAGCACCGCTCGCCGATACCCTCATCGCTGCCGGGTTGGACGTCGAGGTCATCGGCGACGCGAGCACCGTCGGCTACATCGACGGCGCCATCCACTCGGCCTGGAAGGTCGCCACCACGCTCTGACGGTGGATGGCCTACATTCCAGGAGTGAGTGCCCAGGCCCCCTCCGCCGTCATCCTGATCCGCGCAGACAAGTTCACCCCCAACCCGGCGACTGCCGCCGACAACGCCTTCCAGCGTGACGCCCCGACGGGACAGTCGGAGCACGACACCGCGCTCAGGGCGTTGGCGGAGATGGACGCCCTCGCCCAGGCACTGCGCGACGTCGGGGTGCGAGTGCACGTCTTCGAGGATCAGGACCACACCCGACCCGACAGCGTCTTCCCCAACAACTGGCTCTCCACCCATGCCGGGGGCTACGTCGCGGTCTACCCGATGTATGCCTCCAACCGTCGCCACGAGCGCCGCGCCGACGTGCTCGAGATGCTGAAGTCGGCCTACCGCGTGCAGAGCATCGTCGACTACTCCGGCCTCGAACCCGACGGCATCTTCCTCGAAGGCACCGGCGCGATGGTGCTCGACCACGTCTCTCGCGTGGCTTATACGGCCCGCAGCTATCGGGCCGACACGGCCGTCC
>JARICB010000215.1 GCA_029264225.1 Nocardioides sp.
GGTAGGCCTTGTGCTCGACCGGGGGGTCGGCGTGCACGACGAGCGAGACGTCGTCGACGTGGATGCCGCGGGCGGCGATGTCGGTCGCGACGAGCGTGGTGGCCTTGCCGGAGTGGAAGGCGTCCATGTTGCGGGTGCGCGCGTTCTGCGACAGGTTTCCGTGCAGCTCGACGGCCGGGACTCCCGACTTGTTGAGCTGACGGGTCAGCGCCTTGGCGCCGTGCTTGGTGCGGGTGAAGACGACCGTACGGCCGGGGGCGCTGGTGAGGTCGACCAGCACCGGCACCCGCTGCTCCCGCGAGAGGTGCAACACGTGGTGCGACATGGTCGAGATCGGCGACTGCGCCGAGTCGGCCTCGTGGGTGACCGGGTTGGACAGGAAGCGCTTGACGATGACGTCGATCGCCTTGTCGAGGGTCGCGGAGAACAGCAGACGCTGACCCGACTGCGGGGTCTTGTCCATGATCCGACGGACGCCGGGCAGGAAGCCCAGGTCGGCCATGTGGTCGGCCTCGTCGAGGACGGTGACCTCGACAGCGGAAAGGTCGCAGTGACCCTGGCCCATCAGGTCCTCGAGCCGGCCGGGGCAGGCAAGGACGATGTCGACGCCCTTCTTCAGGCCGGTGACCTGCGGGCCCTGGCCGACACCGCCGAAGACGACGACGGTCGAGAGACCGGCGGCATCGGCGAGCGGCTTGAGGGCGGTATGCAACTGACCGACGAGCTCCCGGGTCGGAGCCATGATCAGGGCGCGGGGCTTGCGCGGCATGGCCGGCAGCTTCGCGGCGTCGAGGCGGGCGACCAGCGGAAGCAGGAACGCGTAGGACTTGCCCGAGCCGGTCCGCCCGCGACCGAGGACGTCGCGCCCGGCGAGGCTGTCGGGCAGCGTCGCGGCCTGGATGGGGGTGGGAGTGGTGATGCCCTGCTGCTCGAGAAGGTTGACGAGCAGGCTGGGGACGCCGAGTTCGGCGAACGACATGGTGAATCTCTCTGTTGGCGTCTCGCCAACACATCGCGCAGAGCGCGGCGTGGCCTCGATGAGTTCGAGGAAAGCGGAGCCCTTATGAGGTTCCGCTGCGTCCCGGGGCAAGACTGGCCGAGGCGACTTCTGCATGAACGTTACTGGTGTGGCGAATGGGGACGTGAATTGACGTCGATGTGACGTGGGTGACGTGGGGCGGCTCGGGGGCTCAGGAATAGGCCAGCACGCCGTCGTCCAGGGGGGCGCGGCGCAGGGCCAGCGCGTCGTAGACGTAGTTCTGCTTCAGCGACCACGGCGCCACCGTGCCTTGGCGCGGCAGGGTGTCGACCACGCGCTGGATGTAGCCGGCATCGAAGTCCATCAGCGGCACCTCAGCGACCGAGTCGTCGCGCACCGGCACCACGCTGCGCGCTCCTGTACGTCGCATGTGGGCCAGCAGTCGGCACACGTATTCGGACACCAGGTCGGCCTTGAGGGTCCACGACGCGTTGGTGTAGCCGATCGTGAAGGCGAAGTTGGGCACCCCGGAGAGCATCATCGCGCGATAGGCCATCGTGGTGGCCGGGTCGAGCACCACCTTGTCGACCGAGATTTCGGCGCCACCGAAGACCTGCACGTTGAGGCCGGTCGCGGTCACCACGATGTCGGCTTCGAGGTGCTCGCCGGACTCCAACTCCAGTCCGGTCTCGGTGAAGGTGCGGATCCGGTCGGTCACCACCGACGCCGAGCCGGACGAGATCGCCTCGAAAAGGTCCCCGTCAGGCACCAGGCACAGTCGCTGGTCCCACGGGTCGTAGGCCGGTTTGAAGTGGGTGTCGACGTCATATCCCGGCGGCAGTAACTTCACGTTGGCCTTGCGGATGAAACTGCGCACCATGGCCGGGCGGCGCTGGCTCAACTGGAAGAGCGTGGTGGCGACGCCGATGTTCTTCCATCGTGTCACCGAGTAGGAGGCCCGACTGCCCAGCACCTTGCGCGCCATGGCGGCGAACGGGTCCTTGGCGGGCAGCGAGAGGATGTAGGTCGGAGACCGTTGCAGCATCGTCACGTGGGCCGCACCCGATTGCGTCATGGCGGGGACCAGGGTCACCGCCGTGGCGCCGGAGCCGATGACCACTACTCGCTTGCCTTCGTGGACCAGGCCCATGGGCCACGCCTGTGGGTGCACGATCTGGCCGCGGAACTGCGTCTGCCCCTCGAAGTGGGGGGTGTAACCATGGCCGTAGTTGTAGTAGCCACTGCATGCCCAGAGGAAGTCGGCCGTGAACACCCGCTCCTCGCCATCCACCGTCGAGTGCACCGTCCACCGCGAGGTGGGCGAGTCCCAGTTGGCGCGGATGACGTGGTGGCCGTAGCGGATGTGCTGCTCGACGCCGTATTCCCGCGCGGTCTCGCGGACGCAGTCGAGGATCGAGGCACCGTCGGCGAGCGCCTTCTCGCCCCGCCAGGGCTTGAAGCGGTAGCCGAGGGTGTACATGTCGGAGTCGGAGCGCACGCCCGGATAGCGGAACAGGTCCCAGGTGCCGCCGCTGGCCGCTCGCTGCTCCAGCACCGCGTAGGTCTGAGCTGGCAAATCCTTGGCCAGGTGCGCGGCCGCGCCAATCCCCGACAGGCCCGCGCCGATGATCAGGACGTCGACGTGCTCACTGGTCGTGCCCGGATCGGTGCTCACTGCGTCGAGCGTAGGTGAGTGCTCACGTCGAGGGAAGGATGTGCAGCCACGGACGCGACAGGTCGAAACGTCGCCCACTGATCTCGGTCACGGCGATCTCGACGACGTTGTATTTGTCGGTGCCTACCCACGGACGCAGCGGTACGTTCTCGGCACGGTGCTCCTCGTCCTCATCGAGCTTGCGGGCGCGACCGCGCACGATCACGCTCCACGCCTGCTCGGCGTCGTAGGCGTCGATCTCGAACGCGACGTCGTCGTTCATCACTACGCCCAGCAGCTTGCTGCCCTCGGCCGTGCGGAAGAGCAACGTGCGCCTGTCGTCTGCGACATCGACGGCATAGTTGATCGGAGTGATGTGGACCTGCTCGGCCAGGTGGAAGGCCAGGCGGCCGAACTCATGTGCGCGCAGGAGCGCCCAGCACTCTTGCGGCCCCAAGGGCGTGGTGGGTTCTGCCATGGCGCAACGCTAGTCGCGAGGCACCGAACGCGGCTAGGGCCATTGGTCCTCCTTGGGTCAGGCTTGGGTCGCGGCGCCGCTGTCGATCAAAGCATCGACGTCGGCGACTCCCCAGGCGGCCAGCGCCTCACGCGTGTGCGCACCCGGCCCACCCGGGGCCATGGTGATCGAGGAGACGGTGCGCGAGAAGCGCGGCGCCGGCGCTGGCTGGGTCATCCCGTCAGACTCCACGAATGTGCCGCGCGCCACCAGGTGCGGGTGCTCGTAGGCCTCCGGCATCGTCACGATCGGGGCGACACAGGCATCGGTGCCGTCGAAGATCTCGGCCCAATCGGCCTGCGTCTTCTCCAAGAAGCGGGCGGTAAGACCCGCGCGGATCGCCGGGAGGTTGGCCGGATCGTTGCGATCCGGCAGGTCGATCTCCAGCAGGCGCACCAGCTCGGCGTAGAACTGCGGCTCCAGGGAGCCGACCGAGACGTGCCGGGCGTCTGCGGTCTCGTAGATGTCGTAGTAGGGGGTGCCGCCGTCGAGCAGGCCACTGACCCGCCGATCACTTGCTACTCCGACCGCGTGCAGCGTGGTCGCCATGGCATTGAGGTGTGCAGTGCCGTCCACGATCGCCGCGTCGACGACCTGGCCCTTGCCGCTGACCCGCGCCTCGAGCAGCGCGGCAAGCACGCCGATCACCAGGTAGGTCGAGCCGCCACCGAAGTCGCCCAGCAGGTTGCCCGGGAAGTGCGGGCGGGCCCGGTCCTGGCCGAGACCGTGCAGAGCGCCGGTGATGGCGATGTAGTTCATGTCATGGCCGGCGGCCTGGCTCCACGGCCCGTCCTGGCCCCATCCGGTCATTCGGCCGAAGACGAGGCGCGGGTTGCGTGCCCAGCAGTCCTCCGGACCGAGGCCGAGGCGCTCGATGGCACCGGGACGCATCCCTTCGATCAGCACGTCGGCGCCCTCGATCAGATCGAGCACGGTCGCCACGGCTGCCGGGTTCTTCAGGTCCATCGCCACGCTGGGCCGGCCGCGGGTGAGCACGTCGTGGTTGCCGCCGCCGAACATCCCGCCGCCGGGTCGCTCGATGCGGATCACGTCTGCGCCGAGGTCGGCCAGGATCATGGCGGCATGCGGGCCGGGGCCGATGCCGGCGATCTCGACTATCTTCACACCTGACAGTGGGCCGGTGCCCTGGCCGAGTTCATAGCTCATGCGCCGATCATGACACCACCGCTGTCAGGGTCGCGAGGGGCTGTCTCACCGCTCGTCGCCGCGACTCGGGTCGCGAGCCGCGTAGGGGTCGTGCCACCCTCTGGCCATGGCTCTCGAACATGCGCTGCTCGTCGCACTGCGCGAGCAACCCGGCTCCGGCCTGGAGCTCACGCGGCGCTTCGAGAAGTCGATCGGGTTCTTCTGGCAGGCCACGCACCAGCAGATCTACCGGGTGCTCGCCCGGATGGAGGCCGACGGCTGGCTCACCGCGCAGGCGGTGGCGCAGAGCGGCAAGCCGGACAAGAAGGTCTACGCCGTCTCACCGACCGGCGCTCGGGTGTTGTCCGACTGGCTGGCCGAGCCGCTGGCGATGGAGTCGTTCCGCAGCGACCTCGCGGTGAAGCTGCGCGGGGCGTCGTACGGCGAGCGCGCCCTCCTGCTCGCTCGCGTGCGCGACAAGTTGGCCGATCACGAGACCCGGCTGGCCCATTACCGGGCACTCGAACAGCGCGACTATCCCGAGCCCGACCACCTGACGGGGGCCCCGCTCGACCAGTATCTGGTGCTGCGCGGCGGCATCCGGCTCGAGGAGTTCTGGATCGGCTGGCTGGGTGAGTACCTCCGCGGCCACGCCTGACCTCGGCTCAGACGAACAGCACGATCAGGACCAGCGGCACCGACAGCGCCATCCCGGTAGCGAAGCTGGCGAGCCCGAGCGCGCCCCGCGAGATCGAGGTCAGCTCCCGAAGGCTCAGCCCGAGGCCCAGGCCGAACATGCCGGCGGCGAGCAGCCCGTTCGCGGCGCGAGAGGCGATCGTCTCGGCCAACTCGGGGACCAGACCGGTGGAGCCGATCAGGCAGGCCACCACGAAGCCGGTGACGAACCATGGCACCGCTGGCACCCGCGAGCCCCTGGTTCGGGGGGTGACGATGGCGGCGACCGGCGCCAGCAGCGCGACGCGGCCGAGTTTGACGGCACTGGCGATGGGGTACGCCGCGGCGCCGATCAGTGACGAAGCGGCGACCACCTGCGCCACCTCGTGGATGCTGGCGCCGGCCCAGACCGCCACCTGATCCGGGTTCAGGCCCAGCGAGGAGCCGGCCCACGGCACGAAGATCATCGTGGCGGTGCCGAACAGGGTGACCAGGGCGACCGCGGTTCCGACGTGCCTGTTGGTGGCTCCGATGGCCTCCTGCACCCCGGCGATGGCAGCGGCCCCACAGATGGAGAACCCGGCCGCGATCAGGGTCACCAGGTCGTCCGCCAGTCCCATCCGTCGACCCAGCCACCGGGTGGCGGTGAAGGTCACGGTGACCGTGGAGCCGATGACGACCACGGCAGGCAGACCGATGGCGGCCACGGCCGAGAGCGAGAGCTGGAAACCCAGCAGGACGATGCCGAGCTTGAGCATCAACTTGGCCGGGGCGGCCCACTCGGTCAGCAGTCGGTGACCGGGGATCAGGTTGGCGACGACCACGCCCACCGCGAGTCCCCACATCAGCGCACTGACGAACGGGACCACCGCGCCGAGCAGCAACGCCAGCACCGCCGCCAGCGCCGGACCGATCAGCGCTCGCAACGTGGTCGCGTTGCGAGCGTCTGCACGGCTGAGCAGGGTAGGGATGACTGGCATGCCTCCAGCCTGATGGCCGTGGCCGGTCGGCAGTAGCCCCCCGAACAGTGGTGACCTATAATCATTGCTTATGAGCGGCTTGGACCTGGTCACCCTGCGACTGCTCGTTGCGATCGAAGAGCTCGGCAGCATCAATGCGGCCGCCGAGTCCGTAGGCATTACTCAGCCTGCAGCCAGTGCGCGACTGCGGGAGTTCGAGTCTCGCTGGCGGCTGGCGGTCGCCAGCCGCACACCGCGAGGCACCTCGCTGACCACGGACGGCGTTGCCGTCGCGGCGTGGGCAGGCAAGGTCCTTTCCGAGGCAGACGCCATGGTGGCCGGCCTCCAGGCACTATCGTCGAGCCGCGAGGGCGACCTGGCGATCGCGGCCAGCCTGACCATCGCCGAGTTCGTCCTGCCCCGCTGGATCAGCCGACTGCGGGCCGCCCGACCCGACATCAGCCCCCAACTGCGGGTGATCAACTCCGCGACCGTCCTCGATCTGGTGGAGCGCGAGGAGGTGCAGATCGGCTTCGTGGAGACCGCCCAGCCGCCGACCGCGTTCGAGCACCGGGTGATCGGCTACGACACCGTCGTGATCGCCGTACCCCCGCAGCATCCGTGGGCACGGCGGAGCTATCCGATCCCGGTGGATCAACTGCTGAGCGAGGCCTACGTGCTGCGCGAGCAGGGGTCGGGCACCCGCAGCACCTTCGAGCGGGCTCTGCGCCACCTGCCGGACGTCGCCATCGAGGCCAGCTCGACCCAGACCCTGATCGGCGCCGCACTTGCGGGCGTCGGCCCGGCCGTGTTGTCTGCGCTCGCGCTCCGGCCACACCTCGAGCGGGGGGATCTGGTCGCCGTCCGCACGGTGCTCGACCTCCGCCGTCCGCTGACCGCCGTCTGGCGGCGCGGCCACCGCCTCCCCGGTCCGGCTCGCGACCTGCTGGCCCTCGCTGGGTCGGCCTCCCTGCTGGAGTCGGCTACCGCACTCACCGGCGGTCGGAGCAAGGGGTAGAGCACCAGGTGTGCAACTAGTTGCATAGCGGTCCTGGATAGGTCAGACTCGACGCACTGTCGACCCACGAAGGACTGCCTGCGATGCCCTACCCCCACCTCCTCGCCCCACTCACGATCGGCGACCTGACGCTGCGCAACCGGGTCGTCATGGGTTCGATGCATACCGGGCTCGAGGACGCGCCGTGGGACATCGACAAACTGGCGGCCTACTTCGCCGAGCGCGCGCGCGGCGAGGTCGGCCTGATCATCACCGGCGGCTACGCGCCGACCAAGCGCGGCTGGCTTAAGCCGTTCGCCGCCGAGATGACCAACCGGCTTCAGGCCGCACGGCACCGCCGGGTGACCGATGCCGTGCACGAGGCCGGTGGCGCAATCGCTATGCAGATACTGCACGCCGGCCGCTACGGCTACCACCCGCTGAGCGTCAGCGCCTCGACCCGCAAATCGCCAATCACCCCGTTCAAGCCCTCGGCCCTCTCGACCGGCGCGGTCGACCGGACGGCAACCGCCTTCGCCAAGTCCGTCGCGCTCGCGCGCCGCGCCGGCTACGACGCCGTCGAGATCATGGGCTCGGAGGGCTACCTGATCAACCAGTTCCTCGCGGCCCGCACCAACGACCGCACCGACAAGTGGGGCGGCAGCGCGTCCGCTCGTATGCGGTTCCCGATCGAGGTCGTCCGCCGCTCGCGCGAGCTCGTCGGCGAGGGCTTCCCCATCGTCTACCGGATCTCGCTGCTCGACCTGGTCGAAGGTGGACAGACCTGGGACGAGGTGAGCGAGCTCGTCGGCGAACTCGAGCAGGCCGGCGTGAGTGTGCTCAATACCGGCATCGGCTGGCACGAGGCCCGGGTCCCGACGATCATTACCCAGGTCCCGCGCGGCGCGTGGCGCTCGACAACGGCCCGGCTCAAGGAGATCGCGACCGTCCCGGTCTGCGCCTCCAACCGGATCAACACTCCAGAACTCGCCGAAGACATCCTCGCCGCGGGCGAGGCCGACCTCGTCTCGATGGCACGACCGCTGCTCGCCGATGCCGACTTCGTCGCCAAGGCAGCCGCTGGCCGGGCCGATGAGATCAACACCTGCATCGCCTGCAACCAGGCGTGCCTGGACCACGTGTTCGCGAACAAGAAAGCCTCCTGCCTGGTGAACCCGCGGGCCTGCCGCGAGACCGAGCTGGTGCTGCTGCCCATCCCCACGCCGTCGGACCTACGCGGTCACCTGCCCACGGTTGCGGTCGTCGGCGCCGGCCCGGCCGGTCTGGCAGCCGCGGTCAACGCCGCCGAACGCGGCTTCGCAGT
>JARICB010000261.1 GCA_029264225.1 Nocardioides sp.
ACATCGCCGGCGTGTGCGCCGCCACCCGCATCCCGCACCTGCGCGTCACCAGTCTCCCGGAGCTCGAGCAGGTGCTCGCCTCGCCCAACGGCGGTGTCGAGGTCGTCGAGGTCGTCGTACGCCGCGACAACCGACGCGAGCTCGACGCACGGATCCGCGCCCTGACGGCGTAGCGGTCCCGGTCGGGAACGCAGATCAACGACGCGGCTTCGCTCGCTGCTGAGGTGCTGCGGCGACCTCGCTGAAGGTCGAGCCCACCAGCACGGGTGGTCCCTTCTCGGGCAGGTGGATCAGGCCGGTCGCCAGGTGCGAGAACGACAGCACGCCCCCCTTGCTCGGGCGGTATTTTCCGTAGGGCCGATTCCAGCGGACCCGCAGGTGGGGCCGGCCGGACAGCCGAGTCGTGACGCGCAACACCACCAACGCCAGGTGTCCGTCGGCCACCTGCACCACATGCGGACCCCCGGCCGGGGCTGCATTCTCGACCTCGAGCGCCATGCCCCGGAACATGGCGCGACTCCCGAGGTCGCCAATGTTCTCGCGCCACTCCCGCGATCTCTGGTCGAGCTCCAGGCCGGATCCGGGTCTGCCCGAGCGCAAGTAGTCCGCCCAGGCGGCCCTCGCAGCGGCGGACTGCTCGCTCGCCCCCGCACCGGGCAGTTCGGTGGCCCGGCCGGGATCGGGCAGGCCCTTGGCTGCGACCGCGGACTCTGCCCCTGCCTGGCGCAGCCACGGGCTCAGGACGGAGGACTTGGTGAACAGGTCCACGGCCGTCTGCTCGCGGGCGGTCGAAGCGACGAGGGCCCACATCGGATAGGAGTCGAAGCGGCCCGAGTAGACCGCGATCGGCTCGTGCGGGTACGCCGTGCGGTGGCCGAGCCGGGTACGCCTGCTGACCAGAGTGCCGAATCTGTCGCTCTCCAGGGCCGGACCGTGCTCGACCAGGTGCCACTGCCGCGAGCGATAGTGCGGTGGGCTCGCCGCCTTGATGGCGGCCCGGAGCCGGGCGTCGTACGACTCGAAGAGGGCGGGGAGTTCCGCCTCGGTCAGCGCAGCCTTGGTGGTGGCCAGGGCGGGCGACCGGCTCGGGTTGGGCACCAAGTCATCGAATGCGCAGCCGGACACGGTCAGGGCGAGCGCCAGGCTTGCGCCGAGCAGGTGCCTGCCGCGTCTGCGGGGGGCAAGCGAGGTCCGGCCCTGCGGCCGGTCCGCGACGTCGAGGTGCTGGTCGAGGTAGGGTTGCCTGGCAGTGGCCGGTGTGCGCCTCGGGCGCCGAGGTCGGCGCCAGATCTCGACGGACACGACCAGGAGGAGTAGGCCGAGGCCGGTCACGATCAGCGCGACGCGATACGAACCGTTGACGGTGAGACCGAACGACACGGTGGTAGGACCAGCGCCATCCACGGGCGCGATCACCCACTGAGCCGCCGACGTGCTCCGGTCGAGCGTGAGTTCCTGGACTCCCGACCCGGTCATCGACCGGGTCCAGAAGTCGACCGAGGCGGGCTGGAGTGGGCGAGTGCCGACGCCGACATCCTCGGCCACGACACCGTGCCGGGTGACCCTCGTCAGTCGAACGTGCGGGGCCCTCCCGACGTAGTCCGCCACATCCACCGGGTGTGCCGTGGCGATGAAGATCCCTCGTGGAGCCTCCGCGCGCAGCGTGACCTGCACACCGTCGTAGGCCAACAGATCCGGTGCGGTGAGCACCAGCCGACCGTCAGCGCCGAGCGCCGTGGGCTCATTGAAGACCGTGTCGTCGGAGCCGACATAGCCCGCGACGATCCCACCCGCGAGCGCCAGGAACAGGCCCACGAGCCCAAGCACGGCGACAGCGAGTCCGCTCAGCCGCCGAAGTCCCTGCACGCCGGGGATTATCCACGCCTGCGCAAGCGGGCCCGCATCCATGATGGCTGGCAGCAGTGGCGCCGGCACCTCTGTTGTCTTGAGAGACTCCGGAGGTGGAGATCGCATTCTTTCTCGTCGCCCTCGTTGTGGTGGTGCTCGCCGGAACAGCGTTGGCCGACCGGCTCGACGTGCCCGCCCCCCTGCTGCTCATCGCGGTCGGCGTCGCCGGCACGTTTGTGCCGACCGTGCCGGAGGTGCACCTCTCGCCGGAGTTCGTGCTGCTCGGCCTGCTGCCGCCACTGCTCTACGCGGCGGCGATCCAGACCTCCCTGGTGGAGTTCAACGTCAACCGGCGCGCGATCCTGCTGCTCTCGGTAGGGCTGGTCCTTTTCACCACGTTCGGCGTCGGTGTGTTCGTCCACTGGGTCGTGCCGAGCATCTCCTGGCCGATCGCCATCGCCATCGGTGCTGTGGTCGCACCACCCGATGCCGTGTCCGCGACGGCCATCGGTCGACGAATCGGCCTGCCTCGAAGGATCGTAACGATCCTCGAGGGTGAGTCACTGCTGAACGACGCCACCGCTCTGGTGTCGTTGCGCACGGCGATTGCTGCCGCCTCGGTGGGCGTGCACGTGCTCGACGTAGGTCTCGACTTCGCGTGGGCCTCGCTCGGGGGCGCACTGCTCGGCTTCTTGGTCTACCTCGTCGTCTCCATGTTGCGGCGACTGGTCACCGACCCGCTGATGGACACCGCGATCTCCTTGGTGACGCCGTTCGCGGCCTACCTGTTGGCCGAGGAGTTGAAGTCCTCCGGCGTCATTGCCGTCGTTGTCGCCGGCCTGTTGCTGGGTCACCGGGCGCCGGTGATCCAGACGGCGCAGTCGCGGATCGCCGAGCGGATCAACTGGCGCACCCTCGCCTTCCTGCTGGAGAACACTGTCTTCATCCTGATCGGCCTTCAGGCCCGATGGATTCTCGAGGGGGTCGCCGAGAGTGAGCTCTCGACCGCGCGGATCGTCGTGGTCTGTGTCGGGGCGGTGCTCGCCACCATGACGCTGCGCCTGGTCTGGGTGTTCGGCGCGCGCTACCTGATGGTGGGGCCGGAACCGGGCGAGCGGCCGCCGTGGAGCCATACGTTCCTCGTCGGTTGGGCCGGTATGCGCGGCGTCGTGACCCTGGCGGCGGTATTCGTGATTCCCGAGGACACGCAGCATCGCGAGTTGCTGCTCCTGATCGCCTTCAGCGTGGTGGCTGGCACCCTGTTCATCCAGGGGCTGTCGCTGCCCGTGCTGGCACGCCTGCTCCAGGTGCCCTCACCCGACCCGCTCGACGATGCCTTGGCCCGTGCCGCGTTAATGCAACAGGCCGCGAAGGCCGGCTTCGCAGAGCTGGCGAAGTTCGAGGCCGATGATCCGCACGGCGTCTGCGACGTGATCCGGCAACGGGTGGACCAGCGCAACTTCGCGGCGTGGGAGCAGTTGTCCACCACGTCCGGCCAGGAGTCACCGAGCGACCTCTATGCCCGGGCCCGCTTGGCAATGATCAACGCCGAGCGCGCCAAGGTTCTCGAGGTTCGCAGCAGCGGCATGGTTCCCAGCGAGGTGATCAGGGACGTCCTCAACGTGCTCGATATCGAGGAGTCGATGCTCGATACCGCCGTGGCCGAGGATGCCGTGGCCGTGCGCGACCTGCGGCGTACGACGACGAGCAACTCGTGTGAGCACCTTCAGGCCTATCCGGGAGTCCCGGTCGTCTCGAGTGAGGAAGTCTTGTGGTGTCAACCCTGCCTGGATGCGGGTGACCACTGGGTCTCGTTGCGGCGGTGCCTGGAGTGCGGCAACGTCGCGTGCTGCGACTCCTCACCCCATCAGCACGCGACCGAGCACTTCCACGACAGCACGCACCCGGTCGTGCAGTCCGCCCAGCCGGGCGAGGACTGGCGCTGGTGCTACGTCCACCACCGCACCGGCTGATGCCCCGCACATGCGAAACGCGCCGCCCCACCGAAGTAGGAAAGCGCGTCTCGACGTAAAAGCGTCAGTCGGGTCAACCGGAGTTGATCAGGCCTGCCAGAGGCGGATCCAGTCCACCTGCATCGTCTGGGGCAGCTTCTTGTCGCCACCCTTCATCTGCGAGATCTCGTAGTCCGAGCTGAGCAGGCTCAGGATCGGGAACTGCTCCTGGCCCGACACTCCGGACTTGGTGCGCCACGACTCCTTGCCGTCAACGCGGAAGATGTAGGAGTTCGGGGTCCACTCGACCGAGAACACGTGGTAGTTCTTGGACCAGCCGTCCTTGCGGTTCGCCAAGAAGCTGGTGGAATCCCTGATCCAGGTGCCGGTCTTGACGTCCTTGCCGCTGCCGTTCTTGGAGTAGATGAACGAGGTCAGACCACCCGCAGGGTGCTTGTCGCCGAAGTACTCGATGACGTCGATCTCGGCGCCGGTGTTGCGCGGCGAGAAGGAGCCCGGCACCGAGGTGGCAGGCTGCATCCAGAAGCCGCCGTGCTGGCCGCGCATCTTGTGCATCTTGATCCTGGCCGCCGCGAAGCCGTACTTCATGCTGACGGCGCCCTGCGTGCCGATGTGGCCGTTGAGGCGGTAGGCGAACTTGCCGGTGGACTTGCCGTCCTTCTTCGCCACGCACTTCTCGCCCGAGCGGGCCTTGTCGGCGATGACGCTGAGCTTGACGGTGCCTCCGCCGACGGCCACGGCGCTGGCGTCGCCGCGCGAGCACTCACGCAGGCTGGTGGGTTCGTAGACGCCGCCACGGTGGTTCCAGCTCGGGCTGAGCGCGGTGCCGGAGAAGTCGTCGGTGAAAGTGGCAGTGAGCCAGCGCGAGGCGTCGGCCGGCTTGCTGGTCACGGGAGACAGGCCCTTGAACTTGGCTGCGGAGACGCGGTAGGTCAGCGCCGAGCCACCCTTGGAGATCGGGGCGCCGAACTCGGCGAGGCCCTTCTTCGTCAGCCTGGTCGTGGAGACCGTCTTCCACTTCTTGCCCTTCTGCACCTGCAGAGCGACTGGACGCCCGGCCTTGGCAGGCTTGATGGTGGCAGTGAGAGCAGCCTTGGCGGAACCGGCGCTGGCCGGCTTCTTGCCCTGCTGGACGATCTGCGGCATGGCAACGAGCGTGGCCTTCTGCTTCTTGGCCTTGCGAGCGTTGGTGGTGTTGATCTGGGCATCAGCCGCGCCGGTGGAGGTGGTCGAGGTGACCATCAACAACGAGGCGGGCATGAGCAGCGCAAGCAGGCTTCCAGCCATTGCGCGGCGTGCAGACATGAGATCTCAATTCGCTCGGGTGCGTGTGAATCCCCCATGGATCCGTCGAGGGCCTCGTCACCATAACCGGCACATACGGCCTCCCGGCAAACCCTCAACGCCGACGCGCGGGAGTGTGACGCGACCTACTGTGGGCTCATGAGGATCACGAAATTCGGCCATGCGTGTGTCCGCATCGAGCATGACGACGCGGTGGTCGTTCTCGACCCGGGCAGCTTCACCGACGTCGCTGCAGTGACCGGAGCCAGCGCCGTACTCATTACCCACGAGCACGCCGATCACTACGACTGCGACCGCCTCAGAGCCAGTGACGCGATGATCTACACGATCGAGGCGGTCGCCGCCAGGATCCGGGAGGATGCCCCCGATCTGATCGATCGGCTCCGCGTCGTCTCGCCCGGGGACCTGCTCGACGTGGGCATCCCGGTGGAGGTGATCGGTGAGAAGCACGCCGTCATCCACCCCGAGCTGCCGCACTTCGACAACAGCGGCTACCTGCTGAGGGTGGGCGACCAACTGATCTACCACCCGGGAGACGCGCTGACGGTTCCCGCGAGCCGGGTGGACCTGCTGCTCGCCCCGGTCAGTGCGCCGTGGCTCAAGGTCAGCGAGGCGGTCGACTTCGTTCGGGCCGTCGGCGCTCCGCGGACCCTTGCCATCCACGACAAGGTCTATACCGAGGTCGCGCTCGGCATGGTCGAGACCCACATGGGCAGGTTGCTGCCCGGCGGGCAGGAGTTCCTTCGCCGCGGTGACGGTCAGGACCTGTAGGCACGCTAACTGGTCAGCGAGTCGCGTACCGGAATGAACTTGGCCTGCGACTCGGCCAGTTCCGCCTCCGGATCGGAGTCGGCGACGATCCCGCAGCCGGCGAACAGCCTGACGGTGTTGTCGCTCACCTCGGCCGAGCGCAACGCGATGGCCCACTCGCCGTCACCGGTGGCATCGATCCACCCGACAGGTGCGGCGTAGCGGCCGCGCTCCAGGCCCTCGACGTCGCGGATCAGTTGCAGCGCCGCGGCGGTCGGGGTGCCGCCCACGGCGGCGGAGGGGTGCAGCGCCTCGGCCAGGAGTAGCGAGGAGACGGAGGTCGCGTCGTGCACCACACCAGCAACGTCAGTCGCCAGATGCATCACATTGGGGAGGTGGAGCACGAACGGAACTTCGGGCACGTTCATAGACGAGCAGTGCGACTCCAGCGCATCGGCGACCGAGCGAACGGCGTATTCGTGCTCTTCAAGGTCTTTCGAGGAGCGGGCCAGCGTGCCGGCCAGGGCCGCATCGCGCTCCTCGTCGCCCGTACGCCGAATGGTGCCGGCCAACACGCGGGAGGTCACCAGGCCCCGTTCGCGACGTACGAGCATCTCGGGCGAGGCGCCGAACATGCCGTCGACGTGGAAGGTCCAGCACATGGAGTAGTCGGCCGCGAGCCTGCCCAACGGCCACCGCACGTCGACCGGCCCGTCACAGGTGGCCACCAGATCGCGAGCCAGCACCACCTTCTCCAGGTCGTCGGCGTTGATCCGCGACACCGCGTCGGCCACGACCGACATCCAGGCGTCTCCGTTGAGCGAGCCGTCTGCGAAGCTGAGGCCGACCGGCGGCGTCGGTCGTGACGTAGGGGACAGGTCGGGGCGTTCAATGCCGACGGTCGTCAGCCAAGCGCGGTCGCCGCGACGGCCCACGATCGCCTGCGGCACTACCAGTACTGACTCGCCCGGGTCGTCGGCGAAACCGAACGAGCCGAAAGCCACCAGGCCGGTACCCGGCTCGGCCACCTCGTCGCGGGTGTGGGCGCGGCCGGTGATCTCCGACCACCACTTGTCGGCGTCGCTGAACCTGGTCGGGCCTGACGTGCGGATGGTTGCGGCCACGCCCCAGCCGACCAGACCCTCGCCGTGGCGCAGCCAGGTCAGCGGCGCATCGCTCGGCAGCAGGTCGAGCAGGGGAGGGAGGGTGTCGACGTCGAGGGCGACGGTATGCACGACCAGGGGCTCGTCGGCCGGAGCGGTCGCGGGGGTCGTCACGAAACAGGAGCCTACGCCCGGGTTCATCAGCTTCCCGGCCACACCCCAACGCTTCCGGACATGGGGACGCCCGACGGTTCCCCACTCGCGCGCAGTGGTTCAGGAGCGGTAGACGATCACCTTGTCGCCGAGACGGACCTGGTCGAAGAGCCAGCGCACGCCGTTGTAGTCGCGCACGTTGACACAGCCGTGGGAGGCGCCGTTGTAGCCGGTCGCCGCGAAATCGGGGGAGTAGTGCACGGCCTGTCCGCCGGAGAAGAACATCGCGAACGGCATCGAGGTGTTGTAGAGGCCCGACACATGGTCGCGGGACTTGCGAAACAGCGTGAACGCCCCTTCACGGGTCGGCAGTTCGGCGGAACCGAAACGCACCTCGTAGCGGGTCTTGACCACCCCGTCGACCACCCAGCGCAGCGAGCGTGACGTCTTGTCGATGCACATCGCCCGACCGCTCAGGCATCGCAGGTCCAGGGCCGGACCCTGTGGCTCGATGTTGAACAGTTCGGCCTTGGTCGGCTTGCGGGTCAGCTCCGAGAGCCGGTCGAGGGTGCGCCGGTCGACCTCGCCCGTGATGGGGATCTTGCGGGCGCGCTGGAAGCTGCGCACGCTGCGAACCGTCTTCGCGTCGAAGAGACCGCTGACGTCACCGGAGTAGTGCTTGACCTGTTCCAGTCGGGCCTGGAGGCGGCGGACACCAAGACCCTGCTCGCCGATCTGGAGGATGGCCGGACCCGGGGTGTAGATGTTGTGAAGGGCATCGCGCGTCGGCTCCAGCGTCTTTGCCACCAACTTGTGCCAGGTGAGCGGATCGACGACGCCGGTCGTGCTGCGGTGCCGACGAGCCTGGAAGGTGCGCACGCCGTCACGGGTCTCGGCGTCGAACCTCGCGGTGATCACCTCCGAGTGCAGGCCGAGCTGGTGCAGCCGGCTCTGCAGCACCCGGACCCGCCAGCCGGTGTCGCCGAACTTCAGCGGAGTGGACACGGCCCGGGCCGAGTGGGGTCCACCGTCGGTGGCCGAGGCAGGGATCGCAGCGACGAGGCCGGACAGGGCCATCACCAGCCCGAGGGTAAGAGGCAGGATCGTGCGGGAAAGGCCAGACCGTGGCCGGTCCGAGGTCAGCAAAGGCATACGTTCTCCGAAGTAGCAGGTATCGAGAATCCTAAGGACGCCCACCGGCATCGAGAAGTTGTCGCACGACTAGGCTCGCGGCCGTGGCCCGCGCGGAACTCGACAAGCAACCAACCGACGTACGACGCATGTTCGATGCCGTCGCGAAGAACTACGACGTCACCAACGACGTGCTCTCCCTCGGTCAGGATCGGCGTTGGCGCCACGACGTGATCAAGGCTCTCGCGCCCTCGCCCGGGGACCGGGTGCTGGACCTCGCAGCCGGCACCGGCACCTCGAGCCAGCCGTTCGCCGACCGCGGCGCGATGGTCGTCCCGTGCGACTTCTCCCTGGGCATGCTCCAGGTGGGCAAGCGCGCCCGGCCGGAGTTGCCGTTCACCGCCGGTGACGCGACGGCGCTTCCGTTTGCCGACGACACCTTCGATGCCGTCACGATCTCCTTCGGCCTGCGCAACATCGTCGACCCCGTGCAGGGGCTGCGCGAGATGCGCCGGGTGACGCGCCCCGGCGGCACGCTGCTCGTGTGCGAGTTCAGTCATCCGACGTGGACGCCGTTCCGCACCGTCTACATGGAATACCTGATGAAGGCGCTGCCGACGATCTCGCGTGCGGTGTCCTCCTCGCCCGACGCCTACATCTATTTGGCCGAGTCGATCCGCGCCTGGCCCGACCAGCAGGGGTTGGCCGACCGGATCGCTGCCGCCGGCTGGCAGGCACCGCAGTGGCGCAACCTTTCGGGCGGAATCGTCGCCCTGCACCGTGCCACGGCCTGAGCCAGCACGACCCGGCCACCGCAGCATTTAGCGAACGAACATATGAGTTAAATGCGCAGGTGAGCGGCCTAAAAGGCCACCTCCACCCCCGGCGTGACGGGCGTCCCTCCGGGCTCTAGACTGGCCTCCGCGCCACTAGTGAAGACTTTCACAAGGTCACAGGGTGGGGTGCCGAGACATCGGCGAAGCGAGAGGAAGGAACGTAGGAGATGGAGCTCTACACCCCAGTGCTGGCGCTGGCCCTCCTGGCGACCGGGTTCGCGGTTCTTTCCGTGGGCATGAGTACCGTCATCGGGCCCAAGCGCTACAACCGGGCCCGGCTCGACTCGTACGAGTGCGGCATCGAACCGACGCCGCAGGCGGTCGGTGGTGGCCGATTCCCGGTGAAGTACTACATCACTGCGATGC